>CAYQPY010000154.1:0-1519 GCA_964419705.1 uncultured Dehalococcoidales bacterium | reverse complement strand
GCCTGCCCCAACTTTTGCCTGGAGATTTCCCCCGAATCCCACGACCCCGTAGTCCGCAAAGCCTCGGGGCGCAACTACTCCAACGAAGAGCTGGAGAGGACGATTGCCGAGGCTCTCGATGCCGGCTGCGGGCGGATGGACGTCTTCTATATGATTGGCCTGCCCAAGCAGACGCCGGAGTCGGTGCGGGAGACGGTGGAATACTGCGACCACCTCTTCCAGAGGTTTAAGGGCGACAGGCGGCTCTTCCTCTTTATCGCCCCCATCTCCCCCTTCCTCGACCCGGGGAGCCTGGGCTTCGAGCAGCCCAAACGCTACGGATACAACGTGCTATTTAAGACGCTGGAGGAGCACCGCCAGGCGCTGCTGGCACCCAACTGGAAGGATTCCCTGAACTACGAGACGAGGTGGATGAGCCGCCAGCAGGTGCTGGAGAGCGCCTACGAGGCGATAGCGGGCTTGAACAGCTTAAAGGCGAAGTACGGCATTATCCCTCCGGAGATGGCTGAAATGGGGGAGAAACGCATTAAATCGGCTCAAGCGATGGCGCGGCGTATCGACGAAGTCATGGCCGGCGAAAACGCTGAGGAAGAGCTGGCCCGCTTAAAGCCGGAGATAGACGCCATCAACGCTTTTCCCATCGTGGAGAGGCAGCAACTGGAGCTGATGAGGGGTAGGGTGGGGCTAAGGTTCTGGCGCTCTTTATGGGGCTGGCTGACGGGGAGATAGCTATCCTCAAAGACTTTTAAGGGCTTCTTCAGAGGGAACACTTTTATAGGTGACGTCTATTCCTGTCTTGGTGTCTTCCATAATGACTCCAAGCTCGGCCAGCCTTTTTCGTATTTCATCCGCCCGCTGCCAGTTCTTCTCTTTCCGGCAGTTTAAGCGCTCCTCAATCAGGCGGTTGATATGCTCTTCAATCTCAGGGGGTGGATTGGCACCTATGCCCACAGTGTGAATATTAGTTGGACGCTTAAGTTTGGCTGGGGGCACCACTATAATAATATGGCGTAATCTTAACCCCAGCACCCCCTGCGCCAGTGATAAGAAAACCCCTTTGGCATCCTTAAAGCCAACTCCAGAATTAAAGGCTCGGTTTATAGCCTTGGCTAGATCAAATAATACCGCCAGCGCTCGGGCGGTGTTGAAATCGTCGTCCATGGCCTTGATAAACCGCTGGCGGTAGGGCTCGGCATCGAGAGTCTCGCCTTTGCCGCTATCAAGGTCTTCTCTAGAGACTACTCGCATTAGTCGTTCCATGTCCCGCTTCGCCGCTTCCAGCCCTCCCTCGGAGTAGGTCAGCGGGCTGCGGTAGTGGGATTTCAGGATGAAAATGCGTAAAACATCGGCATTATATTCACGCTTAGTTTTATCCTCGTCTTCACCTAATATCTGCTTAATGGTCACCAGGTTGCCCAGCGACTTGCTCATCTTGTCTTCGCCGAACTGCAACAGCCCGTTGTGCAGCCAGTACTTAGCGAAGGGTTTCTTGCCGGTAAAGCTCTCCGACTGGGCTATC
>CAYQPY010000153.1:0-1599 GCA_964419705.1 uncultured Dehalococcoidales bacterium | reverse complement strand
CGCTGGAGCAGGCTGTCATCATCCGCTGCCGTTAACGCCCAGCCCAGACGGCCGTGACAAAGCCTAGAGAGAAGCTCGGTCTTTGCCGACTCAAGGCTGCGGCGCTCACCGAGGGCGGTCTCTACCTGGGGAAGGGGCAAAGGGCGCAGCTCCAGCCGTTGGCAGCGGGAAACCACGGTGGTGGGCAGAACCGAGTCGTTAGCGGTGAGCAGGATAAAGATTACCCCCTCCGACGGCTCTTCCAGTGTCTTGAGCAGACAGTTAGCCGCTTCGTTCGACATCAACTCGGCGCCGTCGATAATAAACACCTTATGCCTGCCCTCAAAGGGCGGCAGGTTGGATGAATACTGCATCTCCCGGATCTGTTCGATACTGATTTCCGTCCGCGGCTTATCGTTGGCATTGCCGCCGGAGTCCAGGCCGATAACCTGGACGTCGGCATGCTTGCCCGCCGCCACTTTCCGGCAGGGGTCGCATTCACCGCAGGGGGGCTCCGCCGCCTCGCAGTTCAACGCCTGAGCCAATTCCAGCGCCAGCGTCATCTTGCCCACATGGGGAGGCCCCACCATAAGATAGGCATGAGCCACCGAATCTCGCTCCAGGTTGCGCTGGAGCATGGTGACCGCCCTATCCTGCCCGACTAGCTGCCACATAAAATCTCCTTAAACCAAATCACAGCGGGTCAGGTCATCGAAGCTCTCACGGCGCCGAATGAGCTTTGCCTTGCCTTCTTTGACTAAAACCACGGCCGGCTTGAGCGAGGCGTTATAGTTGCTCGCCAGCGGCAGGCAATAGGCGCCGCAGTCGGCTACCGCCAAAATATCGCCGGCAACAAGGGGGGGCAGCACGATATCCTTGATAATTATGTCCCCCGATTCACAGAACTTGCCGGCAATAGTAACCTTGTCCGTCCCTTTCTCCGCCATCTTGTTAGCCGCCACCGCCTCATGCCTGGCCCCGTAGAGGGCGGGGCGGATGTTATCGCCCATGCCGCCGTCCACCGAGACATAGCGCCTGACGCCGGGAATATCCTTGACCACCCCCACCGTGTAGAGCGCCACCCCCGACTGCCCCACCACCGACCTACCCGGCTCGATAATAAGCCGCGGCTGCGCCAGCCCCAGCTTCTGACAGCCGTTAATGATACTTGAGGTCATCGCCTCGGCATAGTCAGCAACGGGCGGGGCAGACTCATCCAGGGTATAGGGAACAGCGAAGCCGCCGCCGATACTCAGCTCCTCCATCTCAAAGCCGTGCTTCTTTTTCATCTCGGCGGCAAAGCCGAGAATAATGTCTATCGCCTGCTGGTAGGGCTCGAACTCGGCAATCTGCGAGCCGATGTGGAAATGCAGCCCCCGCAGCTTAAGCCGGGGCATAGACAGGATGGTAACCAGCGCCTTCTCGCCATGAACCATAGGCACGCCGAACTTGCTGTCGAGGTTGCCAGTGATAATATACTTGTGGGTATGCGGTTCTACGCCGGGAGAAAGTCGTAAGAGTATATCGGGATTGTTGCCCCGCTCGCCGGCGATTTCATTCAACATAGCCAGCTCCTGGAAATTGTCCGCCACGATGCGCCCCACCCCCCACTCCAGAGCC
>CAYQPY010000152.1:0-1629 GCA_964419705.1 uncultured Dehalococcoidales bacterium | reverse complement strand
CCAGCACCACGCTTACCGCCGTCGGGGCGTCGGTGTGGGCGTCGGGCAGCCAGCTATGCAATGGGAACACGGGTAGTTTCACGGCAAAGCCGACCAGGAGCAGGAAGAAGATTGCCGCCGCCGGCATAGCCGTCTGAATCATGCCCAGGCCGCCCTGAGCTATTTCGACCATGCTTAAGGTCCCGGTGGTGAAATACAAACTGAGGATGCCGGCCAGCATAAAGGCGGAGCCGAACAGGGTGTATATCACGTACTTGATAGCCGAGTATTCTTTGCGCCCCGTGCCCCAGATGGAGATTAAGAAGTACATGGGGATGACCTCTATCTCCCAGAAGAGGAAGAACAAAAGCAGGTCGAGGGAGCAAAAGACGCCCAGAATGCTCGTTTCCAGGAGCAAGAGCCAGGCGAAGTACTCGCGGAGCCTGAGGTTAACCTTCCAGGAGATTAAGACCACCAGGAAGCCCAGGAAAGCCATCAGTATCATCAGGGGCAAGCTCAAGCCGTCCACGCCCAGATGGTAGTTGGCGTTTATAGCCGGAATCCAGGAGATGCTTTCCTCGAACTGCATCACCCCGGCCATGTCCGCCGAGCGGTCGAAGATGGCGAAGAGATAGGCGGACAGCGCCAGCGGGACGAAGGTAAAGACCGCCGCCAGCCACCTTATGCCGCGCGGGGAGAGGCGGGGCATGAAGGCGATGAGGAGCGCCCCCAGCGCGGGCAGGAAGATTATGGTTGACAGGTAGTTAAAGTCCACCTATGTTCGCTCCTTTTTTCATTTTTTCATCCAAAGATATACAGGCAGGCAACGATGACAATGATGCCGATGCCGATAAACAGTCCGTAGAACTGGAGCTGGCCGCTGTGCGCTTTTCTTATCGCTTTGCCCGTGGCCATAGCGCCGCTGGCGATGCCGTTGACGGCGCCGTCGACGACATAAACGTCGAAGAGCTGAAGGACGGCAAAAAAGCCCCGCTGCAGCACCCCACCCACGAATACCCTTTCGTAAAGCTCGTCGAGCCAGTACTTATGCAGGAACAGGTTATAGAGCGGCTTGAACATCCGGCCGATGCTCTCCGCCGACAGCCATTTGGCGCTGTAGATGGCGTAGGCGAGCAGTATGCCCAAGCCCGCCAGCCCCAACGATATCCAGGGCAGGGCGTGGGAAAGGATGCCGAAAAGGCCCTCGACGAAGCCGTGGGTTTCGCCGTGCCCCATAAAGGCGCCGAAGCCGCCGTGAACGTTCCAGAAACCGGAGACCACCGCCAGAATGGCCAACACCACCATGGGCGCAATCATCACCAGCGGCGATTCGTGGGGCTTGCCGTGAGTCTCTTCGCCGCCGCGGTATTTGCCGCCGAAGGTCATAAAGACGACGCGGAACATATAGAAGGCGGTCATAAAGACGGTTATCATCGCCAGGACGAAGAGGATGGTGTTGGCGTCCAGAGCGATGGCTAAAATTTCGTCCTTGCTCCAGAAGCCGGCTATGGGCCAGATGCCGGCCAGGCTTATCGAGCCGATAAGGAAAGTGACGAATGTCCAGGGCATGATTTTACGCAGACCGCCCATCTTTCTCATATCGAAGGTGCCGGTGGCGTGGTTGACGCTGCCCGCGCCCAAAAAGAGCAG
>CAYQPY010000151.1:0-1647 GCA_964419705.1 uncultured Dehalococcoidales bacterium | reverse complement strand
ATGTGGCGCAGGAAGTCGTGACCCAACCCCTTGCCCAGGTGGGCGCCCTCGATAAGACCGGGAATCTCGGCCAGGACGAAGCTCTGCCGGCCGACCTCGACCATCCCCAGCACCGGTTCCAGCGTGGTGAAAGGGTAGCTGGCAATCCGGGGCTTGGCCGCCGAGACCGCCGCCAGCAGCGTCGACTTGCCCACATTAGGATAACCGATAACGCCGACATCGGCAATGAGCTTGAGCTCCAGGAGCAGGGAACACTCTTCCCCCTCCGTCCCCTCCTCGGCGGTCTGGGGCGCCTGGTTGGTCGAACTAGCAAAGCGGGCGTTGCCCCGCCCCCCCTTGCCTCCCCGGGCCACAACTACCGACTGGCCGGGCTGGTCCAGGTCGGCGATGAGGCTATCGCCGCCGATCTGCGACTTATAGCTGACCATAGTGCCCACGGGTACGGTTAAGCTCAGGCTCTCCCCCTTCTTGCCGTGCTTGTCCTTGCCCCTACCCTTCCCGCCATGAGCCGCCTTGAAGTGCCGCTTCATCCTGAAGGCCCTCAGGCTCGACGCCGAACGTTCGGCCTTAATAACGATATCGCCGCCGTTGCCACCGTCGCCGCCGTCAGGACCACCGAAGGGAACGAACTTTTCGTGGCGAAAGCTGACAATGCCGTCGCCGCCATCCCCCGCCTTAACTGTTATCTCGGCGCGGTCAAACATAGCTAGTCCTTAAAAGATTTATCAACATCTTAACCAGCCTATTAAGATTACTCTAATTAAGTAATGGGTATATAGGGTTAACAACACTAATTATAATACCACCGACGGCTGGTGGCTAGCCTTAAAGCTCGGGGCGAGCGAAAAAGGAGTCAAATTAAGGCTGGGGGGTGAGGGAGATTTCCCCAAAACGGGGTGATTATCCACATGAGACCGGTGTCTTTAGCACGAGGTCTGTTTATCAATGGTGGACGGGTGGTGGGGAGGCGGTTATCTGGTGGTGGAGAAGCCCTGCCGGAGGTCGAAGACCTTGCGCCTTAAGAAAGGGTCGTTATCCACGGCGGCACCTATCTTCTGGACGGCGTGGGTGACGGTGGAGTGGTCGCGCTTGCCGAACTCCAGCCCGATCTGAGCCAGCGAGCAGCGGCTGCCCTCTTTGAGCAGGTACATGGCCAGTTGGCGGGCCAGGGCGGTGGTGCGGTCTCTTTTTCGCCCCCTGAGGTCTTCGGGGGTGAGCTGGAAGCTCTGGGCCACGGCCTTTATCACCCGCTCGGGGGTTACGGGAGCGCTCTTGGGCCCCTTGCCGGCGATGTCCCCCAGCGCCCGGGCGGCCAACTCCGGGGTGAGCAAGGCCCGGAAGAGGCGGGCGTAGGCGATGGCGCGGTGCAAAGAGCCTTCCAGTTCCCTGATATTCTGCTGGATGCGCTGGGCGATGAACTCGAGCACCTCCCGCGGTACCTCGGTCTTTTCCTGCTCGGCCTTAGCCCGCAGGATGGCCAGGCGGGTTTCGAAGTCGGGGGGTTTGATGTCGGCCACCAGCCCCCACTCGAAGCGGGAGCAGAGGCGGGCGCCGAGGCGGGGCATGGACTTGGGCGGGCAGTCGCTGGTCATGACAATCTGGCGGTTGGCGTTGTGCAGCTCGTTGAAGGTGTGGAAGAAGCTCTCC
>CAYQPY010000150.1:0-1674 GCA_964419705.1 uncultured Dehalococcoidales bacterium | reverse complement strand
GCCCTCGCCCTTAACTCCCCGCTCCGGTGAAGCTGTTGATAAGCAGCTATCTCTATTCCTCCTCCTCTTTCCCCTTCTTCCCCTTTTTAATCACCTCCACCGTGACCGGTGGGGTCAAGATAGTGGGGTGGGCTATTTTCTTCTCGTCCCTTTTGTGCTTCTTTGTTTCTCGATGTCGGTAATCTCGACGGCCCATAGTCACACCTCTATCTTAATTACGGTCTGACGACCTGTTTGGTTAAATTTTAGCAAAGGGGAGCCATGGTGTAAAGCTGTCTTTAGAGCTGGTCTAGAGCTATGCGGGCGGCTTCCGCCTCGGCCGCCTTTTTGCTTTTGGCCGACCCTCGTCCCATAACGCTGTTGCCTACCCTTACCTCGACGGTGAAGCGGCGCTCGTGGGCGGGGCCCACGGCTTCTATAACCTTGTACTTGGGCTTTAGCTGCCGTTGCGACTGCATAATCTCCTGGAGCTTGGATTTATAGTCGGCTTCTATCCCCTGGCTCGTCGCCTTGTCCATCTTTTTGGACATCAGCTTGAGGACGAATTTACGGGTGACGGCCAGTCCCCGGTCGAGGAAGATGGCGGCGGTCAGGGCTTCCAGAGCCCCCGAAAGGTTAGCCGGCTTGCTCCTCCCCCCGCCCCCCTCTTCTCCCTTGCCCAGATAGAGGAAGTCGCCCAGCTTGATAGCTTTAGCCATGCTGGAGAGGGCTTCCTGGCTCACCATGGATGAGCGCACGCGGGTCATCTCGCCTTCGCTGAACTGGGGGAAGCGTCTGTAGAGCTCGTCGGCGATGATAAAGCCCAGTACCGCGTCGCCCAGGAATTCGAGCCTTTCGTTATCGCCTGCGGCCAGGCCGGGGTTTTCGTTGATGTAGGAGCTGTGGATAAGGGACTGCTCCATCAGGGCTTTGTTTTTGAACCTGATTCTAAGGGTCTTTTGCAGTGCGGTTAAAACAGGCAACTTTCTTCCTTATCTTATGGCTTTAGCATAAGTATTAAGGCGGGCGGTGTCAAATGACGGGTTATTGCCCTGGTTGTAGCTCCGTGTTATAATCCGTTTTGTGTTGGGGAATCGTCTAGTGGTAGGACAGCGGACTCTGAATCCGCCAAGGAAGGTTCGAATCCTTCTTCCCCAGCCATTATTATTTTCAGGGGGCTTTAAATGAGACCGCTTAAGAGCGATTTGTCCATCTACAAGAAGTTCGATTTTAAATACCCGCCCGTAGGCGTCAAGTTCCTGGAGCGGGAGAAAGCCAACATAGATGCGTTAGCCAAGATGAGCGAAAACCCGTAAATAGACAGGTATCTTGCCGTTTTAGCCTGGCGCTGGTATAATAGCTGTGGCTGGTTAGAGGCGGTTTTATGTGATACCTCGGTTATAGCCAGCCTTTTTAGATGGCGCATTCGTCTAGGGGTTTAGGACACCGCCCTCTCAAGGCGGAGATCACGGGTTCGAATCCCGTATGCGCTACCAAGCTTGACTTTTAACCCTTTCATTTTTATAATGTGGCAGCTAACCTGTAGCTGGAATGCCCGAGTGGCGCAATGGTAGCGCAACCGACTTGTAATCGGTAGGTTAGCGGGTTCGACTCCCCTCTCGGGCTAGAGTTCGGGTGTGGGGAGGGGTGCCGGAGTGGTTAATCGGAGCAGACTGTAAATCTGCCGCCCTAAGG
>CAYQPY010000149.1:0-1681 GCA_964419705.1 uncultured Dehalococcoidales bacterium | reverse complement strand
GGCTAACTGCCTGCTCAAGACACTGGAAGAGCCTTCGGAAGGGGTAATCTTTATCCTGCTCACCGCTAACGACTCGGTTCTGCCGGCTACCGTGGTTTCCCGCTGCCAGCGGTTGGAGTTGCGCCCCCTCCCAACCCCCCAGCTGGAGGCGGCTCTTAGCGAACGGCGGAGCCTCGAGTCGGCCCGGGCCGAGCTTCTCTCACGGCTCTGTCACGGCCGTCTGGGCTGGGCGTTAACGGCGGCGGACGACGAGAGCCTGCTGGAGCGACGCGCCCAGTTGCTGGAAAGGCTGCTTGAGGTTATCCGGGGCGATAACGAGGTGCGTTTCGATTATGCGGCGCAACTGGCGGCTCAGTTCGGCCAGAACCGGGCTTCGGTCCGGGAGGTGCTCGCTTTGTGGCTCGACTGGTGGCGCGACCTGCTTCTGGTCAAGCTCGGCTCCGGCGGTACCGTCACCAATATCGACCATGAGGCGGAGCTGGATGAGATGGGGCGGGGTTACAGCCTGCCCCAGATAAGGGCCTTTATCGATAGTATTCAGTCGGCCGGGGAACAGCTTGAGCAGAACGCTAATCCGCGGCTGGCGCTGGAAGTGCTGATGCTCGGTATTCCGGGAAGGAGTGCTGTATAGCTTATGGCTGACATTGTAGGTATACGTTTCAGGAGGGCCGGACGGGTCTACTATTTCGACCCAACGGGCATCGAGATGGATGTCGGTGACTCGGTGGTGGTCAAGACGGCGCGTGGGGTGGAACTGGGGTGGGTGGTCATTGCCCCCAGGCAGGTTTTAGCCAACGAAGTGAACGAGCCGTTAAAACCGGTGGTGCGCAAGGCGGAGACGGAAGACCTCGAGCGCGCCCAGGAATTCGAAGCCAGGGAAACCGAGGCTCTGGCTGAGTGCGGCCGCTTGATAGAAAAGCTGGGGCTGCCGATGAAGCTGCTCGGCGCGGAATACAACCTCGACGGCAGCCGACTCACCTTCTTCTTTAGCGCTACGGAGAGGGTTGATTTCCGCGAGCTGGTTCGGGAGTTAAACAGGCGTTTCAAGGTAAGGGTCGAGCTGCGCCAGCTGGGTCCCAGGGATGAAGCCAAGCTGGTGGGTGGCTTCGGGCGGTGCGGGCTTCCCCTGTGCTGCATGAGTTTCTTAACCGAGTTCTCCCCGGTTTCCATCAAGATGGCTAAGGAGCAGAACCTGCCGCTTAACCCGCTCAAGATATCGGGCGTTTGCGGCCGCCTGCTTTGCTGCCTGGCTTATGAGGCCGAGCAGTACCACGCCATGAAGGCTAAACTGCCCAAGCCGGGCCAGAGGGTACAAACGCCCATGGGGGAGGCTAACGTGGTGGGGGGTAATCCCCTCAAGGAAACGGTGCTGGTGGCACTGGATAGCCAGGCAACGGTGGAACTGCCGTTAAGCGATATCAACCCGGAAAAGCCGCCGCCCAAACCTAAGGTTGAACAGCCGCCGCCCAAGCCCAAGAAAGACTAGCTCTTACTGGGGCAGGTATTTTTGCCACAGGCTCTGGCTCTGGCGGTAGCGGTAGGGTATGTAGAAGAAGCGGTCGCCGCGGGGTGGGGCGGGGTGGTTGAGCAGTTTCATTCCGGCTTCGTCAGGCGTCCTGCCCGCCTTACGCCGATTACAGGGTATGCAGGCGCTGACCACATTTTCCCAGAGGTGTTCGCC
>CAYQPY010000148.1:0-1681 GCA_964419705.1 uncultured Dehalococcoidales bacterium | reverse complement strand
CCCTAAAGGGGGATATATAAGGGGTACCACCCTTATAGGGTGGGATTTGGGTGGGACGAAGAACGCGGGGTGGGGTGGAAACAACGGCTATGTTATAATGCAGGGGCATGAAAATCTTAGCTATCGAGACCTCCTGCGACGAGACGGCGGCGGCGGTGGTGGAGGACGGCCGGAAAATGCTTTCCAACCAGATTGCCTCTCAGGTGGAAATCCACGCCCGCTACGGCGGTGTCGTCCCCGAGGTGGCTTCCCGCCAGCACCTCCTGTCTATTATCCCCATACTAAAACAGGCTGTGGCTGAGGCCGGCGTTAGCTGGCAAGACCTCTCCGGCGTTGCCGTCACCGTCGGGCCGGGCCTGGCCGGCTCGCTGCTGGTGGGGGTGAACGCGGCTAAGGCGGTGGCACTGGCTCACGGCTTGCCCCTTATCGGCGTCAACCACCTTGAGGGCCACCTCTACGCCAACTGGCTGGGTGATAAGAGCATCGAGTTCCCTGCCGTTTGCCTTATCGTTTCCGGGGGGCACAGCGACCTGGTGTTGGTGCGGGGGCACGGCGATTACGCGGTGATGGGACGAACCCGGGATGACGCCGCCGGCGAAGCCTTCGATAAAGCCGCCCGAATACTGGGCTTGGGCTACCCCGGTGGTCCGGCTATCGAGCAGGCAGCCAAAGGGGGCACGGCCTCGATTCCTTTGCCCCGCGCCTGGCTCAAGGGGACTAATGACTTTAGCTTCAGCGGGGTCAAGACGGCGCTGCTGCGCTTGGCGGAGGCAGGCAAGGTTTCGTCAGCGGCTGACGCCGCCGCCAGCTTTCAGGAAGCGGTAGTCGATGTGCTGGTTACCAAAACAGTGGCTGTCGCCAAAGAACGCCGGGCAAAGCAGGTATTGCTGGCGGGTGGGGTGGCGTCCAACGCAAGGTTGCGGCAACGGCTGGCGGAAAAATCCCCCCTCCCCGTGCTCGTTCCCCCGCCCATCCTCTGCACCGATAACGCGGCCATGATTGCCGCCTGCGGCTACTACCGCCTGCGGGCGGGCAAGACGAACGGGCTTGACCTCGATGTTATCCCCGGGCTTAAGCTGAGTTAATCAGGACACGCCTTGTCAAGAGAATAGGCTATTTTATGCCCCTAGATGGCTGTAAACGGCTGAAATCGGCGGTAACTATCTATAAACCAGGTTGAAAGTTACGCCCAGTTAGGTTATGATAAGTCGTTAGCACTCTCCGCCCGAGAGTGCTAAAATAAGAATAGTAGTTGAACTAGAATAAGGAGGATGAGAATGGCGATTTCGCTTAAACCGTTGGCTGACCGGGTAGTGGTTAAGCCTATCGAGAGGGAGGAGATTACCAAGGGGGGCATTGTCCTGCCCGATACCGTCAAAGAGAAGCCCCAGGAGGGGAAGGTACTGGCGGTCGGTCCGGGAAGGCTAACCGAGGACGGCAAACGGATAGCTATGGACGTTAAGGTCGGCGACGTGGTGCTCTATGTCAAGTACGGCGGCACCGAGATTAAGATCGACGGCGAGGAACTGATGATACTGAGTGAGAACGACATTTTAGCCAAGAAGGCTAGCAAGAAGTAAGGAGGTAAAATGGCTAAACAGATAATATTTGACGACGAAGTCAGGCACGCGATAAAGAAGGGCATAGACACCCTGGCCGACGCGGTCAAGGTGACTCTGGG
>CAYQPY010000147.1:0-1708 GCA_964419705.1 uncultured Dehalococcoidales bacterium | reverse complement strand
GACGCTGGCTACATCAAAGCAGATGAAGCCGAAGGCTTCGTCTGGGAGCGACTGGTCAAGTTACTTTCCAGCCCCTTAACCCTGCTCAGCATGTTTACTAACATGAACTACGATTCGAAACGGAATATCCTGCCGATGCTCGACAGGCAAATCAAACAACTGAGAAACAAGCTAAAAACATACCCGGCTAAGGAAAAGAACCTCTACGACCTGTTATCCCACGAATCGGTGACCAAGGACTATATCCTTGAGGCTGTGGATAAGCTCAAACAGAGCCGGCAGGAAGACGAGCGTCAATTAAAACAACTGCTGGAATTTCGTAAAAAATCCGCCCAGACTCAGCAAATAACAGTAAAGCTGACTGAATTCTCCGATGCTATACGAAATAGCTTCTCTGACAATATCAGCCTTGAGGAAAAGAGGGCAATGCTGGAAGCACTTCAGGTTGAAATACTGGCCTGGCCGGGCGAATATCGCTTTAGCTGCTTTATAGATGCCGAGCTAACGTCAGACTATGACGAGGAGCTGGAATCCGCCTTCTCTGAAAAGGTAAAAGAGCTGGAGGAGAAACACCCCGAAATTAACTTCGGAGATTTAATCGACCGAAGCAAGCAACTCCCCGAAGATACGTTCATTGGCAAGACTGTTAATCAGAACAAGAAGAATTTAGTCACCATTGAACGAACATCGGCATAACCACGTGGATGTAGTTATCCACCCCCACCGGTTTAAGCACCCCCGGGCTGGAGGGGTTGGTCGTCTCCAGCGCCACCTGCGCCTCGTGGAGCACGCCCAGAACATCGGTCAGGTACTTGCCGTTGAAGGCAATCTTAGACTCCTCGCCCTCGACCATAGCGTCGATCTCGCCGACGTCGTCGCCAATCTCTTCGGAGCGCGCCGAAACCGTCACCTTACCCGGGGTCATTTCGCCGCCGGGGGTGACCATCAGCCGCACGATACCGCTGCCGTCGCGGGCAAATATTGAAGCGGTCTTGGTCGCCCTCAGGAAATCGGCGACGCTGATAACCGCCTTGGTAGTACTCTTCTTGGGGATAAGCTGAGAATAGTTGGGGAAGCTCCCCTGAATCAACTGGCTCACCAGCTCGATATTCTTCAGGGCAAACAAAGCCTGTCCCTTTTCGGGGTTGACCGTAATCTCCACCGCCTCCTCCTGGTCGGCCATAAGACGATTCAGCTCGGCCAGGGTGCGGGCGGGGATAATAACCTCGGTCTTCTGGGTGACGGCTTGAGCTAAGGGAAGTTTATAGACGGCTAAGCGGAAGCCGTCGGCGGCCGCCAGCGTCAAGGTGTCGCCGTCGAACTCGGCATCGACGCCGGTCAGCACCGGGCGGGACTCCTCGGTAGCCGCGGCGAAGGCGACCTGCCCGATGGCCTGCCGCAGCGCCTCCACCTCGACTTTAGTGGAAATGCCCCCCTCCACCTTGGGCACCGGGGGAAAGTCCTTGGCGTCCACGCCGCTGATGCGCGCTTCGAAGCGGGCGCACTTCAGCCCCAGTGTCTTGGTCTGGGGGGAAAGAACTACATCCACCTTCTCGCTGGGCAGCGAGCTGATAAATTCGGATAAAAGTCGGGCGGGCACCGTAATCGAACCCTCCTCCTCCACCTTAGCCCCAATCCAGCAGCTAATGGCCATCTCCAGGTTAGTGGCGGATAATTTTAGCCGCGATTTGTCGGTAGCCAGCAGGAC
>CAYQPY010000146.1:0-1713 GCA_964419705.1 uncultured Dehalococcoidales bacterium | reverse complement strand
TGGCCCTGGAAAAATACGATACGGTCGGCATCGACATCGTCAGCCACTGCGTCAACGACATCTTTACCTGCGGCGCCAGCCCGATTTTCTTCCTGGACTATATAGGCATCGGCAAGCTCGTGCCGGAGAAGGTGGAGGCGATCGTTGGGGGAGTGACCCACGCCTGCGCGGAGGTCGACTGCGTGCTCATCGGCGGGGAAACGGCGGAGATGTCCGATATCTACAGCCACGGCGATTTCGACCTGGCCGGTTTTATCGTCGGCGTGGTGGAGAAGGATAAAATCATCGCGGGTAAGAAAATCGTCGCCGGCGATGCCGTACTCGGCCTGCCCTCCAACGGACTGCACACCAACGGCTATACCCTGGCGCGTAAAGTCTTCGGGGATACGAAAGAGGCTTTGCAAAAGCGCTACCCGGAGCTTGACCGGCCTATCGGGGAGGCGCTTCTGGAGCCGCACTTCTGCTACTACAACCAGTTAAAGCCCCTGTTGACGGTCGTCAAGGGCATGGCGCACATTACCGGCGGGGGGCTCATCGATAACGTGCCCCGCGTGATACCGGAGGGACTGGCGGTGCGCTTCGACAGTAAGACATGGGCGGTGCCGCAGATTTTCCCGTTAATGCAGCGCCTGGGTAAAGTCGACCGCGACGAGATGTACCACGTGTTCAACATGGGCATCGGCATGGTGATTATCTGCGCGCCTGACAATGTGAGCAAATTTACCACGCAAATACCTGAAGCAAAGATAATCGGGGAGGTGGTCAAGCAGGCGGGAGAGGCCAGGGTAGTTATAGACTAGAATGGGGATTTTAAGAGGAGGTGAGGTGGAAGGTGAAGCGGTCATTATGGTTAATTACAGTCCTGTTTGTAATGGTCGCCATCATCGCGGGCGGCTGCGGCGGCCCCAAAGCTATCCCGCCGCTGACAGAAGACGATAGAAACGCCATGATAGAGATAGCCCTTGCCGACCCGGAAGTATCAAGATGGCTGGACGAAACGGACGAGTATACCGTCTACGAAAGATGGGAGTTAATAGCCTGGGAGGATTCAAAGGCAGTGGGGTGGTACCGGGTAGAATATGAAGATATTAAAGACGGCACGCCTCCATCGGATAGAGTTTTTGTTACCGATGAGGTAACTATTAGCCCCGAGCTTTATTTTCACATTGGCGAGCCGGCCAGAATGTTTCTAAGCGTCATCTTTGACAGCGATAGGGAGAAAGTAGTCAGCGTGGAGCCACAGCCCGGCAGGCCATCGGCGGGGCCAGAGCCGCCAGAAAATGCCGAATAACTAAAGTAAGTGAAGGGAGTCTCATGAGAGCGATAATCAGCGTATCGGATAAAACGGGGGCAGTCGAGTTTGCTAAAGGCTTGAACAAGCTGGGATACGAAATATTCAGCACCGGCAACACCAGGAAAGCCATAACCGAGGGCGGAGTGCCCGTGAAAAGCGTCTCGGACATTACCGGCTTCCCGGAAATCCTCGACGGGAGGGTCAAGACCCTGCACCCGATGGTACACGGCGGCATCCTGGCACGCCGCGACCTCCCCGCTCACATGAAGGAGCTGGCCGAGAAAAAGATAGAGAAGATAGACCTGGTGGCGGTCAATCTCTACCCCTTCGTGCAGACGGTGTCTAAAGAAGGCGTTACCCTGGAAGATGCGCTGGAGAATATAGATATCGGCGGGCCGACCATGATTCGGGCGTCCGCC
>CAYQPY010000145.1:0-1722 GCA_964419705.1 uncultured Dehalococcoidales bacterium | reverse complement strand
CAATAAGCATCTCTATCATACGCCGAAAGCCTCCTCTATCTCACCAGCACCTAAATTTTACTCCACCACTCCACCACTGTCAATAAAGAAGTGGCTGCATGTGAGTAGTTCCACCCCCCATTTATATATCTTTTCCCACCCACCACCCTTTAAGGTAAAGAGAGGGCTGCGCCCCTCTTAAACACCCCCAATACCACTGTCATTCCCGTGCAGACGGGAATCCAGCCCCTTTAATGACTAGTCTGGGTCCCTGCCTTCGCAGGGATGACAAAATGAGGCAGAGGGTAGAAGTATAATGAGGTGAGGAGAGAAGTTTATAGGGGCCTAACCCCTATAGGGTGAGACGGGTGGGAAAAACAACCTCGGTGGGGAGGGGAAGTACAGCTTAAAACTGCCACCTCGTTATGGTATAATAGCCGAGTGATAAATCGGCTCGTTCCTTATATTTCCCCTCGGATATAGAAGTTTAAGGAGGCAGCAACATGCAGCAAGGTCAAAAGGCAATTGTCCTCTTCAATGAAGTCGGCAAGGATGATGTGAACGTCGTCGGGGGCAAGGGCGCCAATCTGGGCGAAATGACCCGGGCCGGCATACCCGTCCCACCGGGCTTCATTGTAACCGCCAGCGCCTATTTTGACTTCCTGGATAAATCAACGCTCAGGGATAAAATCGCCAGCTGGCTCAAGCCCCTCGACCCCAGCAACAGCAAGCAGCTCCAGCAGGTAGCCAGCGTCGTCAAAAAGCTCATCCTCGACAGCCCCATGCCCCCCGAACTCGCCGAAAAGATTGAAAAAGCCTACGACGAGATAGGCGGCGGTCTGGTGGCGGTGCGCTCCTCGGCGACAGCCGAAGACCTGCCCGAAGCCTCCTTTGCCGGGCAGCAGCGCACCTTCCTCAACGTGCACGGGGGCAAAGAGGTGGTCGCTGCCGTGCAGGAATGCTGGGCATCCCTATTCGAGCCACGGGCTATCTTCTACCGCCACCACCAGGGCTTCGACCACTTCAAGGTGGGCATCGCCGTGCCCGTGCAAAAAATGGTGCAGTCCAAGACCTCGGGCGTAATGTTCACCCTGGAGCCGGTGACCAGCGCCAGCGACCTTATCGTTATCGAAGCCGTTTTCGGGCTGGGCGAGGCCATCGTCTCCGGCGAGATAACCCCCGACCTCTATGTCATCTCCAAGGAGAGCCTGAAAATCCTCAAGCGGAAGACGGTTAACCAAGAGGTTCAGCTCGTTAAAAACCCCGATGCCAAAGCCAAAGAGACTAACATCTGGGTACCCCTCCCCACCTCCACCCAATCCAAGCCGAAACTCAGCGAAAGCGAAATCACCAAGCTGGCTCAACTGGGTAAACATATAGAAGACCACTACCACTTCCCCCAGGACATCGAGTGGGCTAAGGAAGACAGCAAAATCTTTATCCTTCAGACCCGCCCCGTCACCACCATCCGGGAAAAGACCGAGGTCGAGCCCGAAATCGCCAACCCGGTGCTCCTCAGCGGCGAAAAGGCAAGCCCGGGCATAGCCTCAGGACCGGCCCGCATAGTCCGGGCATCGCAGATAGACAAGGTAAAAACGGGCGACGTCCTGGTGGCAGAAATGACCACCCCCGACTTCGTCCCCGCCATGAAACGGGCGGTGGCTATCGTCACCAACCGCGGCGGCCGGACCGCCCACGCCGCCATCGTCAGCCGCGAGCTGGGCATCCCCTGCGTCGTCGGCA
>CAYQPY010000144.1:0-1865 GCA_964419705.1 uncultured Dehalococcoidales bacterium | reverse complement strand
AATCTGGGAGAAGCCATGCCCGGATTGGATATAAAGCAAATCCCCACCGAAGAACTGCTGGCGCGTCGAGGATGGTAACATGAGAATTGGCGTCCTTGCCTCGCAGGGAGCCTTTATTGAACACATAGCTGCATTACGCCGACTGAAGGTAGAGGCTTTGCCCGTCCGCCTGGCTCCGCAACTTAACGGCCTGGACGGGCTTATTATTCCCGGCGGTGAGAGCACGGCTATCACCAAGCTGATGCTCAGCTCCAACCTTACCGACGAGATAAAGACTCTCGCCCGTAAGGGAATGCCCATATTCGGCACCTGCGCGGGTATGATAGTGCTTTCCACCAAAAACTCCGACCGGGACGTAGCGCCTCTGGGGCTGATGGACATAATCGTTAAGCGCAACGCCTTTGGCCGACAGGTGGACAGCTTCGAGACCGAGCTTCCCATACCGGTGCTGGGGGAAAAGCCCTTTCCCGCCGTTTTTATCCGTGCCCCTTTAATCGAGCGGGCGAATAGTAATGTAGAAATACTGGCACAGCTTGCCGACGGCACCATTGTCGCCGCCCGTCAGGGCAATCTGCTCGTTTCCGCTTTTCACCCCGAACTGACCGATGACCTGAGATTCCATCAGTATTTCCTGGATATAGTGAGGAGGCAGTGAGTCTTTAAGGAGGCGCCTTGGAGAAGGTAATCACCGACGACCTGGAGGCGATGGTCGACATTCTGCCTTCACATATCCGCCAATCGCTGCGCCGCCAGAAGGACATCAGTGAGCTTCTGGAGGTAATCCTCGACCTGGGGCGCACTCCCGAAGCCCGTTTCCTGAAGCGGGAGGTGGTCCTCGGCTCCAAAGAGGTCGAAGAGGCGGACATCGACTATGTAGCCTCGCGGGTGAGCAGCTTCGGCGACGACAACCGCGCCGGCGTCGAGCGCACGCTGCACCGTATCTCGGCTATCCGCAACCGCAAGGGGCGTATTATCGGGCTGACCTGCCGCGTGGGCAGGGCCGTCTTCGGCACGATAAAGATTATCGAAGACCTTATCCAGTCGGGCAAGGGCGTCCTCCTTCTGGGGCGGCCGGGGGTGGGCAAGACCACCATGCTGCGCGAGGTTGCCCGCGTGCTTGCCGACGACATGAACAAGCGGGTTATCATCGTGGATACCTCCAACGAGATTGCCGGCGACGGCGATATTCCCCACCCCGCCATTGGCCACGCCCGAAGAATGCAGGTAACCACGCCCACCATGCAGCACGCGGTGATGATTGAAGCCGTGGAGAACCATATGCCTGAGGTTATCGTCATCGATGAGATCGGCACCGAGCTTGAGGCCCGGGCGGCGCGGACTATCGCCGAACGGGGGGTGCAACTGGTAGGCACCGCCCACGGCAATACTCTGGAAAACCTGATGATGAATCCGACCTTAGCCGACCTTATCGGCGGTATCCAGACGGTAACGCTGGGCGATGAAGAAGCCAAGAGAAGAGGCACCCAGAAGTCGATACTGGAGCGGATGTCGGCGCCCACCTTCGATATCGTGGTCGAGATTCAGGACTGGGATAAGGTGGCTATCCGCCCCGATGTCGGCGAGGCGGTTGACGCTCTGCTGCGGGGTAATCTTATAGTCACCGAAGTGCGCTGGCTCGACGAGTCGGGCGAGATAAAGAGCCGAAAAGAAGAGCCGGCGGCCAGGGAAAGAGCCATTCCCGTCAGGCCGCAGGTCTCCAGCAAAGCTGTGCCCAAGCTCTACCTCTTCGGGGTAAACCGGGGACGGATAGAGCAGGTGGCTAAGGATATGCATTTGAGCCCCGAGGTCGTGGGGAACTTAAAGGAAGCCGACCTCTTCGTCATCTCTAAAGCTTACTATCGGCG
>CAYQPY010000143.1:0-1867 GCA_964419705.1 uncultured Dehalococcoidales bacterium | reverse complement strand
TCGAATACGTCAGGATAGGCGGAGAGTGGAAGTTCAGCAAGGTGAAGTTCACGCGTCCCTGGCCACCTGAAGAACCGGAATAGGAAGCTTTTTATTTGCCCCCAAAACCCCTCTATAAATGGCGCGCTGAGAGCCAAATTTAAGCCCCTCCAATTATTCACGAGTAGTCTGATACCTTTATGACCGTAAAAGGGCTGTTTTCCTCTTCTTTTCGTCCCCTGCGCCTTCTGCAAAAACCACCCCACCATTATATAAGGATAGGGGGAGGTCTTTTCGACGGTCCCGGGAGGGACAGGGGGTGAGTTTACATAATATAGCTTGATTTTCCGTGTTATAATGGGGGTATGGACTTTGCATCTTGGCTAAAAGAGTGGGCGGTACCTCTTAGTGCCGGTATTACGCTCCTTGCAGTTTTTGTAGCTCTTGGGATAGGAATTGCATCTATACTACATACGCGGAGCATACAGAGAAATGAGCGCCGAGAAAGATATTTAAACGAGGTTATTGAGTGGGCAATTGATATTTTAAAATTGTGCCCTAAAGATATAACGAGGATGCAAGAGGAGGCAAGACAACAAGAATTGGTAGCTGCCCGCATAGGGATGATTATAGATAGTCTTGTTAAAATGAGAGGACGAAACCAATACATGATCAGTATTGCTATTAAAATTGACAAAGCAGTTAAAGAAAGCGTTGATAAGCTAGTTAAAGAGATGGAGTCATATATATTGCTTCTCTACGAGTGGGAAACTATCATAATGTCAGCTATGGATAAAGGTACAGTTGTTGATGATACAGAAGAATTCGACAAGGCAGAATATAAGGAAGACTTCATAGAAGTGCTTGTAAACGAAGTCATAGAAGAAGCCGCCAAACTCAAGACCCTGGACATCAGCTAACCCACCTTTCCAACCTTACCCGCCGTGAACCCCACCCCCTGAATAATGCTGGGGCGCACTATATATGTTATGTAGAGTTCATAGCTAAGAAAAGTCAGTGCCTCCGCCCTCTTCAATCTCCCTATCTTGAATCAGCCGATTTGCAGCCAGAGCGTGTACATGCTGATTGTCAGCGCGCCCAGCGCAAACGATGCCGTGGCCCAGACAACCTCACCGGTAGCCGCGTCCCGGAAGTGTCGGCCCAGGTCATCGTAGTCGTCCATGAGCCGTGTCATATCCTGCTTAAACTCTGAGAGCTGCGGGGTTTTGCGGTTAGCTTTTTTAACGCCCTTAATGATGCAGGTCATGGCATTCTCGAGCGGCAGAGAAGCCCAGCTCGAAATAGGCCCGGTGTGTTGCGGCCAGAGCCAGCGTGAGACTTGCTCAAAGCGCTCTATGCGCCTCTCCATGCCTTTCTGGAGTTTCTCCGCCCGCTCGTCTATCTTGCACTTCTTGCCGTTCTCGACCACCACCGGCCCCGCCTCGAATTCTCTAATGGCGTACTCGATAGCTTCCCTGGCGCCATCGCTTAGCCAGGCCATTCTCATCCAGGTCAGATAGCGAAAGACCCGGATAAGCCCGAGCAGCGCTAAGGCTGCCCCCACAGCGAAGATAACCCAGTACAATTTTACCTCCTCCGCTTAACAAAATGGGGGAATTCCAACATTATGTCTAGTTATTTTGGTAAAATCCCCCACGCTTGGCGACCTGCACTAAGTTAACAATAACTACTCAAAACTAACCCAAAATGGTTAAAGTATTATGTAAACTTCCCTGCTCTAGTTCAGCTTGGCTATGGCTTCCTCGGCGGCGTTCACCACCTGATAGGCCACTGGTGATGCCGTAAGTGCCGGGTGGGTGCCTACCTGAGCCACCACGATATCATCCCAGGTCATCCTGCTGGAGATAGCCTGAGCTATAACGTTGGT
>CAYQPY010000142.1:0-1901 GCA_964419705.1 uncultured Dehalococcoidales bacterium | reverse complement strand
CAAGGTCAGCGACCCGCTGGAGCATATCGCCTGGCGGTGGGTAAAGTTCTGGACTTACTGGCACGACAGAGCCCGAAAGCGTCCCGGTTCCCACCCCGATGTGGAAAGACTGATTAAGTATATCGAAGACTACAAGATAGACGGTATCGTCATGCACGAAGCCTTTTCCTGCCGTTCCTGGCATGTCGGCTTAATCTGGCAGCTTAATCTGCTTAAAAAGGTCTACCGCGATATCCCTTCCCTCGTGCTGGAGAGCGATATCGTCGATATCAGCTCCTATAACGAAGCCGACACCAGAGCCCGGATAGACGCCTTCATCGACACCCTGGAAGCGGTGAAGAGGTAGGGGTTTATGAGCCAATATTTCGCCGGCGTCGACATCGGCTCCACCATGACCAAGGTGGTCATCATGAACGATTCGGTGCTGGCTTCGGTCATCGGGCCTACGGGGCCGGAGCACCGCAAGCTGGCCAACCGCGTCATGGAGGAAGCCCTGGGGAAGGCGAAGCTGCCCTTTGAGGCGATAACCTACCTGGTGGCTACCGGCTACGGGAGAGTCAACGTCCCCTTTGCCGATAAGCAGATAACCGAAATATCCTGCCACGCCCGGGGGGTGGCTTACCTGCTGCCTGAGGCGAGGACGGTAATCGACATCGGCGGGCAGGACAGCAAGGGGATTAAGCTCAAGGACGGCCGGGCGGTGGATTTCGTCATGAACGACAAGTGCGCTGCGGGCACGGGCCGATTTTTAGAAGTAGCCGCCGAGGAGCTCGGCGTGAAACTTGAGGATATGGGCAAGCTATCGCTGGAAGCTAAGAATCCGGTGAGTATAAGCAATACCTGCACCGTCTTTGCCACCCATGAGGTGGTGACCAAGCTGTCGAAGGGGGCGGCGCTGACCGATATTATCGCCGGCTTGCACGAAGCCATCGCCGCCCGCGTCCACGGCATGCTGCGGAGGTTAAAGATTGAAAGGGAGGTGGCTATGACGGGGGGTGGAGCCAAGAATATCGGGCTGGTCAGGGCGCTGGAAGCTAGGCTGGGCTTTGCCGTGCAGGTGCCCCCCGAGCCGCTGCTCACCGGCGCCATAGGGGCGGCGCTGCTGGGCCGGGATATGGTCAAAGAGGCGGAGGAGAAGGGGACGACCTTAACAAAAGCCGAGCGCCGCCTGCAAGAGGCGTCTCTCTTTACATAACGTAAAAAAGCTAAAACTATGCTATATGTTATCGGAGTTGATATCGGTTCCGCTTTTTCTAAAGCGGTGGTAATGTCCGAGGACAAAGTCGTCTCCCATCACATCATGCCCTCCGGGGGCAACTACCGGCTTACTGCTGAAGCAGTAGTCAAAAAAGCCCTGGGCAAAGCCAAACTGTCCTTAAAGGATATCGGCTATATTGTCGCCACCGGCTACGGCGCCTCGAATGCGACCTTTGCCCATGAGGCGGTTGGTGACCTGTCCTGCCTGGGGAGGGGGGTAGCCTATCTGTTCCCCCCAGCGCGGACGGTAATCGATATCGGCGGGCAGTTCACCAGGGTTTTCCGCGTCAACGATAAAGGTAAGGTTATCGCTTTCCTGCAGAGCGAGAAATGCGCCGCCGGCAGCGGGCGCTTTCTGCAAATCATTGCTAAGGTGCTGCAAATCGACCTGAAGGATATCGGCGAGCTTTCGCTGAAATCTAAAAACAGGGTCGATTTTAACACGGGCTGTGCCGTCTTCGCCGAGTCGGAGGCAATCTCCCGCGTCGCCGAAGGCACGCTCAAAGAGGATATCTTAGCCGGGCTGCACCGTACCCTGGCGGCTAAAATCCAGAGTATGGTGGAGAGGGTGGGACTGGAGCCCGATTGCGCGGTGGTGGGGGGTGGGGCTAAGGACATCGGGCTGGTCAAAAGCATAGAAAAGA
>CAYQPY010000141.1:0-1911 GCA_964419705.1 uncultured Dehalococcoidales bacterium | reverse complement strand
CGATTCACGCCGGCGGGCTGCGCTACCACGGCATGGCGCCCATTATTTGCCACCTGCATCAGCTGGGCCAGGTGGAAGCCCAGGCCGTGCCGCAGACCGAGGTCTTTGAGGCCGGGGTGCAATTCGCCCGCACCGAGGGCATCATCAGCGCCCCCGAGGCCTGCCACGACCTTAAAGTGGCTATCGATGAAGCCCTCAAGTGCAAGGAAGAGGGTAAATCCAAGACTATCCTCATCGCCCACAGCGGGCACGGGCACTTTGACCTGGCTGCCTACGACGCCTATCTCTCGGGCAAGCTGAAAGATTTCGCCTATCCCGAGGAAGAAGTAAGAAAGGCGATGCTGGACCTGCCCAAGGTTAATATATAATAGCCTGACTAAAAATTGGGGGCTGGGCTTTAAACCCCGGCCCCCTTATTTTTGCGCGGTTGCGCCGACAGGCTAACTGTCATATAATTCAACACGATGAAGGAACAGGGCAAGATCGAACAAGAGACGAAACGGATTACAGGCCACTTCGCTAGAAAAAGAGCCAATCTCATCCCCATCCTGCAGAGGGTACAGAAAGAGCTGGGCTATCTCCCCCGCGAAGCCATGACCGAAGTAGCTCACTTTCTCGATATACCCGAGATAGATGTCTACGGCGTGGTTACCTTTTACAACCAGTTTCGGCTCAATCCCCCGGGTAGACACTCGATAAGGGTGTGCCTGGGCACCGCCTGCCACATGAAGGGCGGTTATATCACGCTGGACGCCTGGAAGCGGAGGCTGCAGATTGACCAGGGGCAGACCACCCCCGACCGGGAGTTCGACCTGGATACCGTCGCCTGCGTCGGCTGCTGTGTTATGGCACCGGTGACGGTGGTTGACGATAAACCCCAGGGCCAGGTGGAACCGACCAAGGTGGACGGAATCCTGCTCTCGTTCAAGCTGGAAAAAGAGAAGCGGTGAAACTAAGCGGGCAGCCAAAGGCGGCGACCTTCGATGAGATAGCGCGCCAGGCCGAAAGGCACTGGCAGGAGCTTCAGGGGGCTAAAGCGGTGGTCATGGTGGGCGCCGCTACCTGCGGCCGCGCCGCCGGCGCTCTTGAAGTGCTGCGGGCAATCAAGGACGAGCTCAAGAAGCATAACCTCGACTGCCCCGTATTCGAAGTCGGCTGCATGGGGCACTGCTACGCCGAGCCGATAGTTGTCATAGCCAAGCCCGGCTATCCCCCCATCGTCTACCAGCAGGTCAACCCGGTAATCGCCCGCCGGCTGGTCAGGGAGTTTATCCTGGGCGACGACCCCTGCCTGGAATTCGTCCTCGGCGCTATGGGCGAAAACGAGCTTGTCCCCGACTTTGCCGATTTCCCCCGCGCGCAATTCGAGCAAAAGGTCATCCTCAAAAACTGCGGCTTTATCGACCCCGCAAACATAGAACACTATATCGCCAACGGCGGCTATTCGGCTCTTAATAAAGTGCTGCGGATTACACCGGAAGAAGTTATTACCGAGGTTAAAAATTCGGGGTTGAGGGGGAGGGGCGGGGCCGGCTTTCCTTGCGGCGAGAAGTGGATGGTATGCCGCAGTGCTCCGTCTAAACCTAAGTACGTAATCTGCAACGGCGATGAAGGCGACCCCGGCGCTTTTATGGACCGGGCTATCCTGGAGAGCGACCCCCATTCCGTAATCGAAGGCATGCTCATCGCTGCTTATGCCATCGGCGCCCAGCAGGGCTATATCTATGTCCGCGCTGAGTACCCGCTGGCGGTGCGCCGGGCCCGGCTTGCCCTTAGCCAGGCGAAGAAGCTAAATCTGCTGGGCAAGAATATCCTGGGCAGCGACTTCAGCTTTGATATAAAACTATTTCAGGGCTCGGGCGCCTTCGTCTGCGGCGAGGAAAGCGCCCTAATCGCCTCGCTGGAGGGTGA
>CAYQPY010000140.1:0-1971 GCA_964419705.1 uncultured Dehalococcoidales bacterium | reverse complement strand
ACCGAGCAGCACGACGGCGGCGGCCACTGGATTGGGCGGGGGGGCACCTCTCCCTTCGGGCATTCCGGCTATCACCCCGCCGGCATCAGAATCGGGGGGGAGTCGGGGGGGCGGCACGCCGTGCAGATTGCCGGGGAGCGTAGATTTAAGAACTACCGCAGCGATTTGACCCTGGACGTGCGCCAGATTGGCATGGCGCTCAAAAAGCTGCGACAATTGCGCCGCACCGGCCTTGAGGATGAGCTAGACCTCGAAGGCACCATCAAAGCCACCGCCAAAAACGCCGGCGACCTCGATTTTATCTGGCAGCGCAGCCGCAAGAACACGGTGAAACTGCTCCTGCTGATGGACGTCGGCGGCTCCATGGAGCCCTTCGCCAAGCTCTGCAGCCGGCTCTTCTCGGCGGCGCATTCCAGCACCCATTTCAGGGACTTCCAGTACTACTATTTCCACAACTGCATCTACGACTACCTTTACAAAGATGTCGAGCGGGTGGACGCGGTGAGCACGCTGCACCTGCTGCACACGCTGGAGTCCGACTACAAGGTGCTGTTGGTGGGCGACGCCCGCATGGGGCCCTGGGAGCTGACCGAGCGCTACGGGGCTATAAACTATTACGAGCGCAACGAGATACCGGGCATACTCTGGCTGAAAAGAATCAGGGAACACTTCAGCCACAGCGTCTGGTTGAACCCCGACGACCCGCGCTTCTGGATTCACCCCACCGTGCAGCTGATTGGCAAGCTCTTTCCCATGTACTCACTGACGCTGTCCGGGCTGGAGCAAGCCGTCGGCAAGCTAGTGGTGGCGAAATAACTTTATGAATTCCACACCCCGCACCCCCCTTAAGATTGAGGAGATACCCCTGGGTTCGTCTCGAATCAAGCTCTTTGCCGACCTGCCCTGGCGTATCCACCGCGGCGACCCCTGCTGGACCCCACCCCTCAGAGGCGACCTGCTCGGTAACCGATTACTGGGGCTGGTCGGGCTGCTGACTAAGAAACACCCCTACCACAAGCACGCCGAAGTTAGCCACTTTTTAGCCTGGCGTGACGGAAAGGCGGTAGGCCGAGTCTCGGCGGCCATCAACCGCCGCTTCAATGAATACCACAAAACCAAAATCGGCTTTTTCGGCTTCTGGGATGTAATAGAGGATTATGCCGTCGCCAAGGCACTATTGAATAGTGCCTGCGCCTGGGTCAAGGAGCGCGGGATGACGGTTATACGGGGCCCCGGTGAATACTCCAACGCCACCCACGAACGGCAGGGTGTCCTTATAGACGGCTTCGACTACCCGCCGACAGTCGAACTGACGCACAATCCTCCCTACTACGGCGAATTCCTGGAACGGTATGGGTTTGGGAAAGCCAAGGACTATCATGCCTATATAATGGACGTGCAAACACCCCCTCCCCCCCGACTAACGAGGCTGGCCGAGCAGATAAGGCTGCGCCGGGACATCGAAACGCGGCCGCTAATCCTCAAACACCTGCAAAAAGAGGTGCACCTGATAGTAAAAATCTATAACGATAGCTGGGCGAACAACTGGGGCTTCCTGCCCATAACCGATGATGAGGCCATGATGCTGGCCGACTCCCTGCGTTTAATCGTCGACCCGGGGCTGGTCCAGTTTGCCTTCGTTAAGGGCGAGCCCGCCGCCGTTCTGGGGGCTTTCCCCGACCCCAACTATGCCTTTCGGCCGCGCTGGCGCTGGTACGGCGACCACGACCTGATACGCCTTTTCCGCCTGCTCCGCAAAAGCCGCAATAGCCGCCACACCCGGCTCATGTTCTTCGGCATTCGTCCCGGCTTTCGCAACCTGGGTATCGACGCCCTGCTCTACGAAAAGGTTAAGAGCTACGCCACCAGGAAAGGCTACTCCAAATGTGAGGCTTCTCTGCTCCTGGAGGATAACCACCTTATCCTGCGCCCTTCCGAGTTCATGGGGGCCAAGCGCTACAAGACCTGGCG
>CAYQPY010000139.1:0-2117 GCA_964419705.1 uncultured Dehalococcoidales bacterium | reverse complement strand
AGGCGAACAGCCCGAGGGTGATTAATAACACTCCCCAGAACAGTGCGTAAAAGAGAGATGTGCCTGGCATAAAGATATCCGCTGACATAATTTCTCCTATCTAGTTCCTTTCGGACAATATATTTTAGCGCAATCGGATGACGACGACAAATATGCCTATAGTTATGGCTAATATGTCAAGGGGGCGAAAGGCGCATTTCATGCGATAGAATTAACCCTTTCCCTATTCGGGTTTTACCCGCTGCTGGTTTATCCAGGTTTCGCGGTCCCTGATGTCGCGGTCGAAGAGCAGGCGGTTGAGCAATAGCTCCCCCGTCGGCACCGAGGCCGAGACCTGAGTGCGGCGCGGGGTCAGCCGCCTGATGACCATTATTATAAACATAGCGACGAAGCCTAGGGTTATCTCCAGCGGCTCGCCCACCGCCCAGCTGACGATAGGCATAACCGCCACGGAGATGCCTATTCCCTCCGGTATTCTGCGCACGGTGAACAAATTGGTAAGCATAATTGCCAGGAAGGCTATCAGCGACCAGGGTATTAAGCCGTTCAAGACGGGGACTATCAGCGCCACGCCCATGATGGTGGAGATGCCCCGGCCGCCACTGAAGCGGAGAAAGACGGGCCAGTTGTGCCCGACAATGGCGGCGAGGCCGATGATTACCTGCTGGGTCAGGTCTAAGCCTACCAGGTGGGCCACCCAGACCGCGGGCATCGCCTTGCCGGTGTCGAAGAGGCCGGTTATGACGGCTATCCAACGGGCGCCGAGCTTTACCAGGTTGGCGCCGCCGACATTACCGCTGCCGTACTGCCTGAGGTCTATCCGTCGCGTCCACCAGGCGGCCAGATAGGCGGCGGGAATGGCGCCCATAAGGTAGCCGCCGACCAGCAACGGGATGAACTTAACAAGCATGAACCCTCCTCATAAGATAAGGTTGGGTTGCCTCTCTTTAGCCAGGGCGATGAGCCGCTCGGCCGATTCCAGGGGGACGTCGGCGCCGCCGATGGCGACCTCGTTCTCGGGCTCTATGCCGTGAAAGTCGGTGCCGCCGGTGGCGATGAGATTATACCTCCGGGCCAACTCCGCCAACTTCCCGACCTCTTCCGGGGTATAGTCTTTGTAAAAGACCTCCATGCCCACCAGCCCCGCCGGCTTCAGCTCCGAAACAAGCCCCTCGGGGTCGGTGGTGGTGAGGGGGTGGGCCAGCACGGCTAAGCCCTTGGCCTTGATGATTATGGCCACCGCCTCGGCGGGGAGCATCTTTTCCCGCTCGACGTAGGCGGGCTTACCGTGCCCCAGGTATTCGTCGAAGGCATCTTTAAACGAGGGGACGCAGTCCTTTTCCATCATCGCCTGGGCGATGTGGGGGCGGCCGATGGTGCTGGTGCCGGCCAGCTCCAGGACGCGCCGCCATTCGATATGGACGCCCAAGTTCTCCAGCTTAGCCACCATCTGTTCCGCCCGCCTCAGGCGGGAGCTCTTAAACTCTTCCAGCTTGGCCAAGAACTCGGGGTCGGTGTAGTCGATAAAATAGCCCAAAATATGCACCTCGCCCTGGGGGATGTCGGTGCTGATTTCGATGCCGGGTATAACGGTAAGGTTGGGGAAGCGCTGCGCCGCCGTCCTGGCGGCGGCGATACCGTCCACGTTGTCGTGGTCGGTCAGGGCGATATAGGCCAACCCCTTTTCCGCCGCCTCCCTGATGACTTCGGCAGGGGTGAGCCTGCCGTCGGAGGCGGTGGAGTGGATGTGGAGGTCGACCCGGCCCAAGGCTAGTCAACCTCCCGGTAGATTCTTTCGATGCTCCTGGCCCGCCCCGTGCTGGCTATATCCACCATCACGGCGTTGAGGGCGGCCTTGCCCCTGCCCACCGAGAGGCGGCGGTGGATGCCCGTCAAAAAGCGCTGGAGGACGGCGTCGGTGTCGTCGCCGATGACCGAATCTATGGGGCCGGTCATACCGATATCAGAGACATAGGCAGTGCCCCCTCTGAAAATCTGGCTGTCGATGGTGCCCACGTGGGTGTGGGTGCCCAGGACGGCGCTGACGCGCCCGTCCAGGTACCGGCCCATAGCCACCTTTTCCGAGGTCGCCTCGGCGTGGAAATCGACGATGATAA
>CAYQPY010000138.1:0-2252 GCA_964419705.1 uncultured Dehalococcoidales bacterium | reverse complement strand
TGAACTATCAGCGGGTGGTGATTCTGAAGGAGAAGGAGTCGGACCGCTATTTGCCCATCTGGATTGGGCCCGCCGAAGCCGATGCCATCGCCGTTAAGTTGCAGGATGTCACCGTGTCCCGTCCCCTGACCCACGATTTGCTGCGCTCGGTCATCGACGTCCTGGGGGCGACGGTCAGCTCTATCGTTGTCAGCGAGCTTAAGAACGATACCTTTTACGCCAAGATTGTGCTCAGCGTGGATGGGGGACAGATGGAGGTCGACTCCCGACCCAGCGACGCCCTGGCGCTGGCGGTGAGGGCGAACGTGCCCATCTTCGCCGAGGAGGTTGTCCTGGATAAAGCCGGCATCATGCTGGATAAGGAGACGGGCAAGCCTATACCGGAGATGGAAGCGGGTGAGGTGGGGGGCAAGAAGCCCAGTGAGGAAGAGCTAAAGAAGATGTCCGCTTTCTACGACTTTATCAACACCCTCGATTTAGAGGACTTCGACAAGCACAAGTCCTGAAGCGGGCGGCTTTAAGTTTTAGAAAATAAAGAACGGGTAGTTTTGACAATAGAAAGCCCTGGAACCAGAGGAACCGGGGCTTTTTGGCAACCAGAGAGAGCTTGACCAACCAGAGCAGATTTGCTATGCTGCACAGGGCATGAGAAGGTGGGCAGCGGCACTAAGATTCATCGGGGTGGGGTGGTTCGTTGGTATCTCTATCGTGGGTGGTGTGTGGGGCGGTCTCTGGCTGGATAATAAATTCGGTACCAAGCCTATCCTGGTGATTGTAGGCTTAATCTTAGGTCTGATTGTGGCTTTCTATGGCGTTTATCGCATGCTATTGCCGCTCATACGTAATAAGCGAGACAGGGAGAACAGCTAGTGGCTAATAAGCGGGGCTGCCTGGGCTGTTCCTTCCCGCTTGTTATCGGGCTTCTGGTCGTTTTCCTGGCGCTTATCGTCGGCGGTTTTCTTATCGGTCCGCTGGGGCAGAGCATGTTCAACCTGGAGTTGCCCGGCTGGCTTACCGCCCTCAGTGTGGAGAGGCCCGACCCGCAACTGCCCGCCGAGGCTGTTTTCCACATCTTCGGTTTTCCCATCACCAACAGCGTTATCGGCGCCTGGATTACCATTATCTTCCTGGTGGGGGTTTTCTATATAATCACCCGTCGCATGAAGCTGGTTCCGGGGCGGTTGCAGGCCGCCTTCGAGTTCTTAATCGGCTGGCTCTACGACCTCTGCGTCAGCGTTGCCGGCGAAACCAACGGGCGGCGTTTCTTCCCGGTGGTGGCGACCATCTTTCTCTTCGTCGCCTTTAACGCCTGGCTGGCTTTGTTGCCCGGCTTCGGCTCCATCACCGCCCATACCGCCGAGGGGGAGGTGCACCTGATTCGAGCCGCCAACACCGACATCAATATGCCGCTGGCACTGGCGCTGACCTCTTTTATCTTTGTCGAATTCTATGGGCTGAAGACGCTGGGTGTCCGCTACATCGGCAAGTTTCTTAATTTCAAGGACTTCTTTAAAGGGTTGCGCCAGCTTTTCACCGGCAAGATAAAGGAAGGTGCCTCGGGGCTGGTCACGGGGATTATGACGGTTTTCACCGGTCTCTTGGAGGGTTTGAGCGAGTTTATCCGTATCGTCAGCCTCACCTTCCGACTTTTCGGCAATATGACGGCGGGCGAGATTCTACTGCTTGTCGCTGCTTTCCTTGTTCCCTGGCTCTTCGCCATACCCTTCTACGGGCTCGAGCTGCTTATCGGTTTTATACAGGCCATTATCTTCGGCGGGCTGACCCTTATTTTCCTGACGCTGGCGGTGGAGTCTCACGAAGAAGAAGTGCAAAAAGAATAAACAAATAAATTATAAAAGGAGGTTTGAAGCATGGAAGCTGAAGTTATGAAGATGTTGGCGATAGGCCTGGCGGTGGGGTTGGGGATGCTGGGGCCAGCCATAGCCCTGGGGCTTATCGGCTATTCCGCTTTGCAGGGGATAGCCCGAAACCCGGAGGCGAGGGGGCCCATTTTCACCAATATGATTCTGGTGGCTGGCCTGGCTGAGGCAATCGGCATTTACGTGCTGATTGTGGCTATCATATTGGCTATGATCGTATAGCCGAATTGAAGGAGGTTTATTATGGAAGACGGTGGAATACCTCTGTCTATTGGTGTTATTATCGGCGCCGCTATACTGGGGGCGTTAATTCTGGCTGGCCTGGTGGTAGCCGCGATTGTCGCCGTATAGACGCAAAGGGGGTTTAAACAA
>CAYQPY010000137.1:0-2275 GCA_964419705.1 uncultured Dehalococcoidales bacterium | reverse complement strand
AGGACATCGTCGAAGGATTGGCCAGCGGCAGCGTCGATATCTGCATCGGCACTCATAGATTATTGCAGAAAGATATCGCCTTCAAGAACCTGGGGCTCTTAATCATCGACGAGGAGCAGCGCTTCGGCGTGGTGCACAAGGAACACCTCAAAAAATTAAGGCAGGAGGTGGACGTCTTGACCCTGAGCGCCACCCCCATCCCCCGCACCCTGCACATGTCGCTGGTAGGGGTGCGGGATATGAGCACCATGGAGACGCCCCCCGAGCAGCGCCTGCCCATCAAGACCTACGTCGCCCGCTACGACGAGCGTCTGGTCAGGGAGGCCATCCTCAGGGAGCTGGAGCGCAACGGGCAGGTCTTCTTCGTCCACAACCGCGTGCAGAGCATCGACTTCATCGCCGCCAAGCTGCAGGACCTGGTACCCGAGGCCGGGATTTCGGTAGCCCACGGCCAGATGCCGGAGGGAGAGCTGGAACGGGTGATGACCGGGTTCGCTCTGGGTGAAAGCGACATACTGGTCAGCACCACCATCATCGAGTCGGGGCTGGATATGCCCAACGTCAACACCCTGATTGTCAACCGCGCCGACAGGTTCGGGCTGACCCAGCTTTATCAATTGCGGGGCCGAGTGGGGCGGGGGGCCAACCTCGCTCACGCCTATTTCCTCTACGAAAAGAGCAAGACGCTCACCCCCACCGCTGAGAAGCGCCTCAAGACCATCTTCGAAGCCACCGAGCTGGGGGCGGGTTTCAACATCGCCCTCAAAGACCTGGAAATTCGGGGGGCGGGGACGCTCTTGGGGCAAAGGCAGAGCGGGCATATCAGCGCCGTCGGCTTTAGTTTATATACGCGGCTACTGGCCGAGGCGGTGGAATCGCAGAAGGCAAGGCAGGCGGGCAAACCTGAGAAAGCCAAGCCCTCCCCCCTCCCACCGCCCACCATAGATTTGCCCCTCAAAGCCCTTATCCCCGAGGACTATGTCTCCGATGTCGAGACGCGGTTGAGCCTCTATCAGAAGCTGAGCCGGGTGGACAAAGAGGAACAGGTGGAAACACTGGCGCAGGAGTTCGGGGACAGGTTCGGCAAACTGCCGTTAGAGGTCAAAAACCTCCTCTACGCGCTAAAGATTAAGGTTCTGGCGGCAAGGGCGGGCGTCGAATCGGTCAGCACCGAGGACGGGCAGATTGTCATTAGATTATTCGAGGGGATGCAGCTCGACCGGGAGAAACTGGAGCCGCTTTTGGGCGAGGGCGTGACTGCGGGCAAGGGGCTGGTAAGGGTGGGGTATAAAGGGGTGGCGGGGTGGCAGAAAAGATTGGGGGGCATATTAAGGGACTATTGACATAAGGGGGTATAATGGGAGTAGGGAGGGGTAAGATGGTTGAGAAAAAAATCTGCTTTGTAATTGCGCCTATAGGAGAACCTGACTCGGAAGAAAGAAGACGCTCAGACCAAATCTTAAAGCACATAATCACACCCGCTGCAAAGGAGTGTGGTTATGAACCTGTTCGTGCTGATAAGATTTCAGAACCAGGGATTATAACAACCCAAGTAATTCAACATATTGTTGAAGATCCGCTTGTTATAGCTGACCTGACAGACCGAAATCCCAACGTCTTTTATGAGCTCGCCATACGACATGCGATAAAAAAACCTCTTGTCCAGATTATAAAGGAAAACGAACAAATCCCTTTTGACGTTGCTGGCACGAGAACCGTTCATGTGAATCATCAGGATTTAGATAGTGTAGAAGAGGCCAAGAGAGAGATTATTAAGCAGATTCAAGCAGTTGAAAAAGACGCCTCACAGATGGATACACCTATTTCTGTAGCTCTTGATCTACAAATATTAAGACAAAGTGAGAATCCTGAACAGCGCTCTATTGCGGATTTAGTTTCGGCAATTTCGGGATTACGAACAAGTCTGGCATCAATAGAAAAGAGGTTGAGTGACCCTCAAACATTAATTCCCCCTGAATATCTTAACGCGATCATGAGTAGGGCTACCCGTTCGGCACCACAAATACCACCGCAAGTAATATATGAACTGAGGGAAGTAATGGAAAAAATGGCCAAGACCGAGGCCTCGACCAAGAATAAGAAAGATTATATGAAACTACGTGAACTACTAATGTACCTAGATAGATATATGCACTCGGTATAATTGCGTTACCAGTATCTACAAACCAACCTCTTGGTGTATATAGATTACGATTTCAGGCAGTCCAAACACCCCGGCGCCCCGGGAGGGGGGCCCCCCCGCCGGGTGTGTCGC
>CAYQPY010000136.1:0-2393 GCA_964419705.1 uncultured Dehalococcoidales bacterium | reverse complement strand
TGGTCTGGTGGAAAATCATCCTGGGCATCGTCGTCTGGCCCTTCTATCTCGGCGATACCGTACTGGGACTGCTTTAGGCTAAAGACGGGTGATTTAATATCTTTTCTTACTCGCCACCGTTAATGGGGAAAGGAAACATGTTCTTTCCAGATGAAAAGGTGCTCAAAAAGGAAGGGAAGAAGGATGTCAAGGGAGTGCTAAAAGCCTTGAGGGATAAAGATTGGCGTGCTCGGGCAACAGCGGCCGGAGCCCTGGGACGAATGGGCGATGTTGAGGCGGTGGAGCCTCTCATTCAGGCTCTGGGTGATACCGAGTTTGATGTCCGGGTCGAAGCCACAGAGGCTCTGGGGAAGCTCGGGAATGGGAGGGCAATAGAGCCACTGTTTCAAGCGGTGAAGGATGAGGCACGGGGTCTGCAATGCTGGGCAATAAGCGCTCTGGGCGACATCGGGGCGCCGGCGCTGGATTATCTGATTCAGGCCCTCGACATTGAAGGGCCTCAACAATGGGACGTTCGGGAGAGAGCGGTACAGGCCCTGGGCGACATCGGGGGGGTGAGGGTGGTGGAGCCACTGATTAGGGCTCTGGAAAATCCTCGCCTTCAAGACAGGGCGACAAAGGCCCTGGAAAAGATAGGAGAGCCAGGGGCGGCAGAACCGCTAATCCAGACTCTGGTGGAGAGGTTGAAAAAGAGTGGCAATCTCGCCAACATACTCGCCGAAAGGGGGAAAGCGGAAACAGCCAACGCCCTTGACCGGCTGGGCTGGCAAGCCGCGGATGATACCGAGAAGGCCCACTACTTGATTGCTAAGCAGCAATGGGACGAGCTGAAAAAACTGGGCAAATCGGCCGTAGAACCGCTGATGCACAGCCTTAATGATCTGGACCCGGCTGTTCGCAGTAAGGTAGTGAAGACCTTGGGTAGGGTAGGCATAGGCGATAAAAGAGCGCTTGAGGCGCTGAAACGAGTCCAGGAACAGGATAGTGATGAGGCGGTTAAATATGAGGCCTTAGGGGCGGTGCTGTGGATTATTGAGGAGAAGCACGAGTGAGCTATGTGGGTAGAAGTTAAAAAAGCCAGGAGCCTGGCGCTGGCCGAGATGTGGAAGGAGCTCTTTGAGGGTGAGGGCATCCCCACCCGCCTCCTCCCCCTTGCCGGCGAGCCGCGCGACCGGGAACTGGGCACCTATTCCGTGCTGGTGCCCCAGGATAAGGAGCACGTGATACAGGAGGTCTTGAGGAAGCTGTAATGCCCTATCAGATGGTCTGGCTCATCTTTCTATTGCCCCTTTTCTCCTTTATCATAATAGGGCTGTTTGTGAGGCCCTTCCTCAACAGCCAGCCCAAAACGGCGGGCTACATTACCATCGCCGCCCTTGCCGGCTCGCTGGGGCTTTCCCTCTGGGCGCTCATGGATATAATGTCCACTGGCCAGCCCATTGCCGTCCCCGACATCACCTGGGCGGTTGTCGATGGGTTGACCATTCACCTGGGGCTGCTCATGGACCAGCTGACGGCGGTAATGCTCATCGTGGTTACCGTGGTCAGCCTTATGGTGCAGATTTACTCTCAGGGTTACATGAAGGGCGACCCCGGCTACCCGCGCTACTACGCCTTTATGTCCCTCTTCACCGCCTCAATGCTGGGCTTAGTTTTAGCCGATAACCTGCTCATGGTCTATGTCTTCTGGGAGATGGTCGGCCTGTGCTCCTACCTGCTCATCGGCTTCTGGTTCCACCGCCCCGCGGCGGCCAACGCCGCTAAGAAGGCGTTTATCGTCACCCGCCTGGGCGACTTCGGTTTCCTGGCGGCAATACTGCTTATCTACTTTAACACCGGCACGCTGGATATCAACCAGCTTCACGGCCTGGCGGCAACGGGCGCTCTGGCCGGCGCCACTCTGACCTGGGCGGCTATCGGCATCTTTTCCGGCGCCGTGGGCAAGTCGGCGCAGTTCCCACTTCACACCTGGCTACCCGACGCTATGGAGGGCCCCACCCCCGTCAGCGCCCTCATCCATGCCGCCACTATGGTCGCCGCCGGCGTCTTTTTGGTGGCCCGCACCTTCCCGCTTTTCGCCCACTCACTGGATGCCCTTAATACGGTGGCTATCATCGGCGCCTTTACCGCCATCTTCGCCGCCACTATGGGGCTGGTGATGAACGATATCAAGCGGGTGCTGGCCTATTCCACCATCAGCCAGCTTGGCTACATGATGCTGGGGTTGGGGGCGGCTGGTCTGGTTCTATTCCATGAGGGCGACGTTACGGTGGTGGCGGCTAAGGCAGCCGTCGCTATCGGCCTGTTCCACCTCTTTAACCACGCCTTTTTCAAGTCCCTGCTCTTTTTGGGCGCGGGCAGCGTCAACCACGCCACCGGCACCTTCGATATGA
>CAYQPY010000135.1:0-2451 GCA_964419705.1 uncultured Dehalococcoidales bacterium | reverse complement strand
GTGCTATAATGACCCCATTATGAAACTGAGCCGTGAAGAAGTGCTGCACATCGCCCGCCTGGCGCGGGTGGGACTGACCGAAGAAGACGTCGACCGCCTGCGGGAACAACTATCCAACATCCTGGAGAACTTCGAAGCCCTGAAGCAGGTGGACACCACCGATGTCCCCCCCACCGCCCAATCCATCCCCCTGCAGAACGTGACCAAGGACGACAAGGTCAAACCCTCCCTGTCCCAGGAGCAGACGCTGGCCAACGCGCCCCGAAAAGATGGGCAATACTTCCGGGTAAAGGCGGTGCTGGAATGACGCCGCAGTTGACCATCCACGAGGCGCACGAGCTGCTTAAAGGCAAGAAGCTTTCCTCGGTGGAGTTGACCCGCGCCTGTCTGGCGCGCATCAAAGAGGTCGAGCCCAGGCTCAAAGCCCTGGTCAGCGTTACCGAGGAGCTGGCGCTGAAGCAGGCGGAAAAAGCCGACCAGCGCATCACCAAAGGCGATATCGAGCCCCTCACCGGCATACCGGTGGTGCTCAAAGACGTGCTCTGCACCAAAGGGGTGCGGACTACCTGCTCGTCGAAGATGCTGGAGAATTTTGTGCCCCCTTACGATGCCGCCGTCGTCGAGAAGTTGAACGACTGCGGAGCGGTGACGCTGGGCAAAGCCAACATGGACGAGTTCGCCATGGGCTCTTCAACCGAGCACTCCGCCTTTTTCCCCACCCACAACCCCTGGGACCTGGACAGGGTGCCCGGAGGTAGCAGCGGCGGCTCGGCGGTGGCGGTTGCCGCCGACGAAGGTATCTTTGCTTTGGGCTCGGATACGGGGGGCAGCATCCGCCAGCCCGCGGGCTTTTGCAGCGCGGTCGGCATGAAGCCCACCTACGGGCGGGTGAGCCGCTACGGTCTGGTCGCCTTCGCCAGCTCGCTCGACCAGATTGGGCCCCTGACCAAGGACGTTACCGACTGCGCTCTGGTGATGAACGCCATTGCCGGCTTTGACGACAGGGACTCGACATCCGTGCCCGAGCCGACGCCCGACTACACCAAGTGCCTCGACGGCGACCTCAAGGGGCTAAAATTAGGCGTGCCCAGAGAGTACTTCGTCAAGGGGATGCAGCCCGAAGTGGAGAAAGCCTTAAAAGACGCTATCGCTAAGCTGGAGGGGCTGGGGGCTAAAGTGGACTGGAACGTGTCGCTGCCCAGCACCCCCTACGCGCTGGCGGCATACTATATCATCGCCCCCTCGGAGGCTTCGGCCAACCTCGCCCGCTACGACGGCGTCAAGTACGGCTTTGCCTATCTCGACACCGACAGCATGTGGGAAGCCATGGAAAAGACGCGCCAGTACGGCTTCGGCGACGAGGTCAAGCGGCGCATCATGCTGGGGACCTACGCCCTATCCGCAGGCTACTACGACGCCTACTACCTCAAAGCCCAGAAGGTGCGCACCCTGATAAGGCGCGAGTTCGACCAGGCCTTCGAGAAATACGACGCCCTGGTCACCCCCACCTCCCCCACCGTCCCCTTTAAAATCGGGGAAAAGCTCGACGACCCGGTGCAGATGTATTTGAGCGATGTTTGCACCCTGCCCATAAACATCGCCGGCGTACCCGGCATTTCTATACCCGCCGGCTTCGGCAACGGGCTGCCCATCGGTATGCAGATTATCGGTAAGCCCTTCGGGGAGGAGACAATATTGAAGGTCGCCTACGCCTACGAGCAGGCAACAGAGTGGCACAAGATGAGGGCTAATTTATAAAACCCGAAAATCCCCCTTAATCCCCCTTTACTAAAGGGGGAAACTGGGGTGGGGGGTAACGTGTCCCAGAAGGAATTCTAGAGGGAGAATCCCCTTTTAGGGTGGGCAGGGCGGGTCAGAAAAACGCCCGCCAACAGAGTGGGGTTGGGGGGGAGATAAACCTGGGGGTGGGGCGAAAGAAAACGGGAGCAAGAAACATTGGAAATAAACTGCTTAGTCTGCGACAAGAGAATAGAGATACCGGAATTCATCGACACCGATAACTACGACGGCCAGATAAGCTGCCCGGGGTGCAAGTCGCTGCTGCACGTGAAGCTGCACGGCTCTAAGCTGAGGAAATACGAGGTGGTGGAGAGGGGGACGGAAAACTCCGTAGCCGCCGCCAACAACCCTATACAGCGCATCGGCGGGGAGCTGGTGGACGTCGAAAGCATCGCCCGCTACAACCTGCTACGGGACTACCTGGCCAGCTACCGCGCCAGCCAGTTAAACCTCACCTTCGGCTATATCGAGAGCATTCTAAAGTTCGAGCTGGAAACGGCCGCCTATACCTTTAAATCCTGGTGGGAAAACAACCGCGAAAATCCCCAGGCGATGGCCTGGCTGGAATCCGGATGGGAGGTGGAAGATGTCGACCTGCAACGAGAAGGGGTCGTCTTCAAGCGGGTCAAGACCAGACAGCCCATAGTTAAC
>CAYQPY010000134.1:0-2718 GCA_964419705.1 uncultured Dehalococcoidales bacterium | reverse complement strand
TAGACGCATTGCTTAAAACAGCTGGTGAAAAGGGCATAGACCTCACCGTCGTCGGGCCGGAAGCGCCTCTGGCCGGGGGCATCGCCGACAGGTTCTTAATAAGGGGGATGCAGATTTTCGGCGCCACCAAACAAGCCACCGAGATAGAATCGAGCAAGGTCTTCGCCAAGGAGCTGATGCAAAAATACGATATCCCCTGCGCTAAAAGCGTCAGCTTCTCCGACTATAAAAAAGCAAAAGAATACCTCCAAAAGCAAAAAGCCCCCATCGTGGTCAAAGCCGACGGGCTGGCGGCGGGGAAGGGGGTCATCGTCGCCGAGACTATCCCGCAGGCGTTGGATGCATTATCCAGGATAATGGAGGACAAAGCCTTCGGCGCCGCCGGCGACCGCGTTCTCATCGAGGAGTATTTATCGGGACAGGAGATGAGCGTCTTCGCCTTCAGCGACGGGCAAAGCGTCGTCCCCATGATGGCGGCCTGTGACTATAAGCCCGCCTTCGACGGCAACAAGGGGCCCAACACGGGGGGCATGGGCAGCTACAGCCCGCCGCCGTTTTTGACTCCGGCTCTGGCCAAAACGGTAAGAGAAAAGATTATGGAGCCGACGGTAAAGGCGATGCATGAAGAGGGCAGGGCCTACCGGGGCGTCCTCTACGGCGGCTTGATGATTGCCGACGAGAAGCCCAAAGTGCTGGAATTCAACGCCCGCTTCGGCGACCCCGAAGCCCAGGTCACGCTGCCCCTGCTTGAGACCGACCTGGTGGATATTATGCTGGCGGTCAACGATAACCGCCTCGACCAGGTTAAAATAGAGTGGAGCGGTGACGCCTGCGTGGGGGTGGTTATGGCGTCGGGTGGTTACCCCGCCGGCTATAAGACCGGCTTTCTTATAAGCGGGCTGGACAATCTGGATAAAGACATCGTCGTCTTTCACGCCGGCACCAAGGTTGGTGCTAAAGGCGAGGTTTTAACCAGCGGGGGCAGGGTACTCACCGTGATGGCGCGGGGCAAGAGCCTCGCCGAAGCCCGCGAAAAGGTCTACGCCAACATCCCCAAGATTCATTTCGAGGATGGCCACTACCGTCAGGACATCGCCTTGATTAAGGAAACTGAACAGGGGGTAGACTAGCGTGCCATACTGCCCTGAGTGCCGCGACGAGTTCCAGGACTGGGTGAAGATTTGTCCGGATTGTAACGTGGCTCTGGTAGATAAACTGCCACCTCCACCTAAGCGAAAGAAAGAAGATGAACCACTGGTACATATTGCTACTGCTCCCAGTGAGATGATAGCCGGCATGTGGTCGGGTATTCTCAAAGAGCATGACATCGGTTGCCTGCTAAAAAATAGCGATCTTAGAGCCGCCATGTATAGCCTTCCCTTTAATCAGCAATGTGAAATTTATGTCTTAGCCTCGGGGGCAGAGAAGGCAAAAGAAATAATAGCCCCTTTTCTTAACGGGAATGGCTAAGACTCAAGAGGGCTTAGGGATAAATGGCTCTATACATTATTGTTAATCTACATTATTATATATAGTGTTTCCCACTCCTTAAAGGGAGGTATAAAAATGCCACTGGTCGCCGTCGTTATGGGTTCCAAGTCGGATGCCGAAGCCATCAAGCCCACGCTGGATATCCTGGAAGCCCTGGGCATCGAGCATGAAGTCAACGTTATCTCCGCCCACCGCACCCCGGATAAGGCGCGGGAGTACGCCCTTGCGGCGCGGGAACGGGGCATCGAGGTTATCATCGCGGCGGCGGGTGGGGCGGCGCACCTGCCCGGTGTCCTGGCCAGCTGGACGACACTGCCCGTTATCGGCGTGCCCATCGCCAGCGGTGAGCTCAAAGGTGTCGATGCCCTCTACTCTATCGTCCAGATGCCCGCGGGCATACCCGTAGCCGCCGTGGCTATCGGCAGCGCCGGCGCCAAGAACGCCGCTTACCTTGCCGCCGAAATCCTGGGCATTAAGCATGATAAAATAATCAAGGCCTACGAGAAATATCGCAGTCAACTCAAGGGAGACAAAAAATGATTGAGCGCTATTCCAGGCCCAGAATGAAACGAGTGTGGTCGGACGAGAATAAGTTCGGCAAGTGGCTACAGGTGGAGATTGCCGTCTGTGAAGCGTGGGCGGAAATGGGCGTTATTCCCCGCAAGGAGCTTTCCAAGATAAAGATGGCGCGGGTCAACCTCAAGCGCATGGCGGAAATCTTAAAAGAGACCCACCACGACGTAACCGCCTTTTTGGGCTCGGTATCCGAGAGCCTGGGGGAGGAATCGCGCTTTATCCACCTCGGTCTTACCTCTAACGATGTCATCGATACCGCCCTCTGTCTGCAAATGCTCGAGGCAACGCAAATCTTAAGCGAGGACATCAAGGGGCTTATCACGGTGCTGGCGCAGCAGGCCATCAAGCATAAATATACTACCATGATAGGGCGCACCCACGGCATTCACGCCGAGCCTATTTCCTTCGGCTTCAAGCTGGCGCTGTGGACGGACGAGATGAGGCGCAACCTGCATAGGCTGTCGGAAGCCGAAAAGATGATTTCCGTGGGCAAGATTTCGGGGGCGGTGGGCACCTACGCCATGCTGACTCCCGAGGTCGAAGAGAAGGCCTGCGCCAAGCTGGGGCTGGCGCCGTCGCCTATTTCCAACCAGATTCTGCAGCGCGACCGCCACGCCCAGTTCGTGACCACTCTGGCCATAGTCGCCAGCT
>CAYQPY010000133.1:0-2761 GCA_964419705.1 uncultured Dehalococcoidales bacterium | reverse complement strand
GTCGAAGCCGAACTCGCTGCTGGCGCCGTAGGTTATATCCGCCTGGTAGGCTTCCGCGCGGGAGATGTCACGGAAGTGCTTCCAGCGGCTGTCGCCGGAGTCGTGTTCGGGGTCGTAGAGGCGGGTGGGGGTGTGCTCGTCGGGGCTTTGCATGGGATAAATACAGGCCACGCTGACCCCCAGCGCGTTATAGACGGGGCCCATCCAGTAGGGGTCGCGCCGCGCCAGATAATCATTAACCGTGACCAGGTGGACGCCTTTGCCCGTCAGTGAATTGAGGTAGAGGGGGAGGGTGGCCACCAGCGTCTTGCCCTCGCCCGTCCTCATCTCGGCGATTTTGCCCTGGTGGAGGATGATGCCCCCCATAAGCTGGACGTCGAAGTGGCGCTGGCCGATAGTGCGCCGGGCGGCTTCGCGGACGGCGGCGTAGGCTTCGGGCAATATTTTATCCAGGGATTCGCCCTGGCTTACCCTGTCCTTGAACTCGTCGGTCTTGGCGCGCAGCTTGCTATCGGAAAGTTTCTTGAATTCGGGCTCGAGCTCGTTGGTTCTGTCAACTATGGGTTGCAGGTGCTTGATCTCTTTCTCGTTGGAGTCGCCCCCGCCCAGCCACTTAAACACTTTCTTGTTCCCCGATTAACCTTCTGGCTTCCTCGGCTTTCGATTCGCTGACCATGACCTTATACTCCCCCATCCCATCCACCGTGAACACGTGCACGGAGGGCGCGGCATGGGATTTGAGGATGGAGGGTATGCCGTTGCTCTCCAGCAGGCTCTTGATAATGAGGGCTTCGGCTTCACCGAGTGCCCGATAGACCTCAACCAGTTTCATCTGTTTCGCCATAATACCTCTATTCGAACATAGCCCCGATGGACATCCCGGTATGGATGCGGTGGATGGCTTCGCCCAGCAGCGGGGCTATGGGCAGGACGGTAATCTTATCCAGTTTCTTATCGTCGTCGAGGGGGACGGTATCGGTGACCACCATCTCTTTGATGGGGGCGGCGGTTAGCCTGGAGACCGCCGAGCCGGAGAATATGGGGTGGGTGCAGCAGGCGTATATCTCCTTGACGTCGCGCTTTTGCAGCGCCTCGACCACACTGAGCAGGGAGCCGCCGGTGTCTATCTCGTCGTCCACGGTAAGCGCCACCTTGCCCTCAACCTCGCCGATGACATTCATCGTTTCCGCCTTGTCGACGTTGCCCAGCCGCCTCTTTTCCATAATCGCCAGTGAGGCGTCGAGGCTAGCGGCCAGGTCACGCGCCCGCTTGGTGATGCCGATATCGGTGGCCACCACCACCAGGTCTTTGAGCTTCTTCTGCTTGAAGTAGTTGACAAAGAGTTTGAGGGCGGTCAGCTCGTCGACGGGTATGTTGAAGAAGCCCTGAATCTGGGCGGCGTGCAAATCCACCGTCAGCAGGCGGTTGGCTCCGGCCACGGTGAGCAGGTCAGCCACCAAACGGGCCGTTATGGGCACGCGGGGCTGGTCTTTCTTGTCGGTGCGCCCGTAGCCGTAGTAGGGAACGACGGCGGTGATGCGCCCCGCCGAGGCCCGCTTCAGGGCGTCGAGCATGATGAGCAGCTCGACCAGGTTGTTGTTGACCGGCGAGCAGAGGGGCTGGATAACGAAGGTATCCCGCTGGCGAACGTTTTCCAGGATGCGGACGAAGATGTTTTCGTTGCTGAAGGTAAAGACATCACATTCGCCCGGAGCTATTTTTAGGTATTCCGCCACCGCCTTGGTCAGGGCGGGGTGGGCATTGCCGGTGAATACCTTTAGCTCGTCCATACGCGTTGCCTCCTCTCGAATACGGCTTTAACTCATTATAGCACTATTGTTGGTCGGGCTCATCCCCCTTTAGGCTCTTATTTGGGGGTGTTTTAGCTGCCGCCCCACCTTGTTAAGCGGACGTATTATCTTCCCACCCAATACCCACCCTATAGAGGTTAGACCTCTAGAAACTCCTTATTTTTTGGGGGAGTTTAAGAGGGGGTCTTCCCCCTCTTAGAAAGACTTCTGTTGGGTGGGCAGGGTGGGACAACAACACGTACGCTAACAAGGGAGTGGGGAGATTCTTCAGTCGTTGCGCTCTTTCAGAATGAACAACGGAATCACCAGCTAATATCAGTCATCAATTCCGGGCACGGGGAAGCGCGCGCACATCTCGGCGACTTCCTGCGCCGCCTTTTTCTGCACGCCGACATCGCCGATGTGGCTGATTATCTGGATAACCAGCGCGGCAATCTTCTTCATCTCCTCCTTGCCGAAGCCGCGCGTGGTCACGGCGGGGGTGCCTAAGCGTATGCCACCGGTGATGCGGGGGGGATTGGGGTCGAAGGGGACGGTGTTGCGGTTGACCACGATGCCGACCTTGCCCAGAGCCTCCTCGGCCTGCCGACCGGTGACGCCCGTTTCGGCCAGGTCGACCAGCACCAGGTGGTTATCGGTGCCGCCCGAGACAAGGCGCAGTCCGTTCTGTTGCAGCCCCGCGGCCAGAGCCTGGGCGTTGTCCAACACCGCCCGCTGGTAGTCGGTAAAGCCGGGCTGCATCGCCTCTTGGAAGCAGACCGCCTTGGCGGCGATGACCTGCATCAGGGGACCACCCTGCATTTGGGGGAAGACGCCGTCGTCTATCGTTGCGGCCAGGTCTTTCCGGCAGAGGATAAAACCACTCCTGGGACCCCGCATTGTCTTATGCGTCGTCGAGGTGACGACCTCGGCGTAGGGGATGGGGGTGGGGTGTAAGCCCACCGCCACCA
>CAYQPY010000132.1:0-2801 GCA_964419705.1 uncultured Dehalococcoidales bacterium | reverse complement strand
TTCTTATCGTAGAGCAGCTCGCAGGGCAGGTATCTCGCCTTGCCCCAGGCTTCGCTTATGAGCTTGGCTCTCCGCCCGCTATCATTTGCCGAGATTACGTGGTAGAGGGGGTGGGAGGAGGGCGAAGCCGGCGTGAAGTCCTCGACATACTTATAGCCCAAGTCCTTTAAGCCCGCCTTGAAGAGCCTGACCAGCCTATCCCTCATCTTTGCCGAGCTTATCTTGCCGTCAATTCTTTTCCGGCTGATTTCCTGCCACTGGCGGTTGCCGTAGAGTCTTGTGATAGATGACTGGCACTCGGGGCGGGTCAGGTTGCGCAAGAGCGCCATCTCCAGGGGGAAGAGTATTAATAATTCTACCTTATGCCCCTTCCAGTCTTTGCCGTGGGTGGCCAGCTTCTTTATGGTCGACCAGCGCAACTGGCGGTAGCCGGGCGGGTCGATGAGGGCAAAGCTCGACGCCGAGCGGGGGATGAGGTCGAAAGCCTGCTGAAGGACCTTTTCGTTGACGCAGTTGCCGGTTATTATCTTAACCTCGCTATCGTAAGACGCCGTCAGTTGCTCAAGGCTTTCGGCGTCATCGGGGTCTTTGGCGATAAGTATGTAGCTGTCGAATTTCCTATTGGTCGCCAGCGCCCGTAGCGCCGAGTCCTCAATAATGCAGTCGGTGCCCTTGCAGAGGCATTTGCCGCCGCTGGCGTAAAGCTCCAGGTAGCAATAGCGGTCTTTGCCCAGCGCGCCGGTGTAGGCTTCGATATAGTCGGCGAAGCACTCCAGCTTGTGGCAGACCCACTTCCTGATGGACTTCAGACTCTTCTCTGCTAAATCCAGCTTGTTCATGCTATTGCTTTAGATTATAGAAGGCGCCCGTTCCGGGAAAATTACCGTTTTCGCCCAGCTCTTCCTCAATGTGGAGCAGGCGGTTATACTTGGCGGTGCGCTCGGAGCGGCAGGGGGCGCCCGCCTTGATTAAGCCGGTGTTCAAGCCCACCGCCAGGTCGGCGATGGTGGTGTCTTCGGTCTCGCCCGAACGGTGGCTGACCACCGCCGTCCAGCCCGCCTGCTGCGCCATCTTGATGGCGGCGACGGTCTCGGTGAGGGTGCCTATCTGGTTGAGCTTGATAAGAGCCGAGTTCGAGGCTCTCATCTCAATACCCCGGCTCAACCGTTCAACATTAGTGACATAGAGGTCGTCGCCGACGAGTTGCACCCTTTCACCCAGCTTCTCGGTAAGCAACCGCCAGCCCTCCCAGTCGTCCTCGGCCATGCCGTCCTCAATGCTGATGATAGGGTAGGCGCTTGCCCACTTGACATAATAATCAACCATCTCTTCGCTACTCAGGGAAACGCCCTCCCTGGCCAGTATATATTTCCCATTCTGATAAAACTCGCTGGCGGCGGGGTCCAAAGCGATGAAGCAGTCTTTACCGGGGACATAACCGGCTATTTCCATGGCGGCCAGTATGGCTTCGATGGCATCCTTGTTGGAGGGGAGGGAGGGGGCAAAGCCGCCTTCGTCGCCGACGTTGGTGTTCAAGCCTTTGCCAGCGAGAACCTTTTTTAAGGAATGATAAATCTCGGTAGCCATCCTTAGTGCTTCGCTAAAGCTTTTAGCTCCTGCTGGTACCACCATGAACTCCTGAAAGTCGGTGGAGTCGGCGGCGTGCTTGCCGCCGTTCAAGATATTGAGCATGGGGGTGGGGAGGGTATAGATGTCCTCCTGCCCCAGGTAGAGATAGAGGGGCATTTCGGCGGATTTGGCCACGGCGTGGGCGGTGGCTAAAGATACTCCCAGTATGGCGTTAGCCCCCAAGCGCGATTTGTTGGGCGTGCCGTCGAGCTCGATGAGCTTGCCGTCTAAAGCGGGCTGGTCGGTGGCGGACATGCCTTTTACGGCCCGGGCGATTTCATCGTTGACGTTGGCTACCGCCTTGAGCACGCCCTTGCCGCCGAAGCGGGACCTGTCGCCGTCCCTCAGCTCCACGGCCTCGTGCTGGCCGGTGCTGGCCCCGGAGGGCACCGCCGCTTTACCGGTAACGCCGTCGTCGAGCCTTACCTCGACCTCAAGGGTGGGATTGCCCCTGGAGTCCAAAATCTCTCTGGCTCTAATGCTGTCGATTTTGGTCATTTATTCCCCCGACTCTTTTGATGCCGCCAGTTCAAGGGCTTTGTCCACCGCCTCGGCGGCGCTTTGGGCGGTAATGATAGCCTTGTCCTCGCGGCCGTTGCGGGCTATCGACCAGGTGTTTAGGCCGATTACGGGGATGCCGCTCTGGAGGGCGTGACTTATCTCGGAGAGGGTGCCGTAGTTGCCGCCGACGGCGATGACCGCCTGCCCCGATTTGACTACAGCCACGTTGCGGGCGTAGCCGATGCCGGTGATGATGGGGATTTTGACGTAGGGGTTGGCCGACTGGCGGTTGTCACCGGGCAGGATGCCGATGGTGGTGCCGCCTTCGGCACTGGCGCCGCGGCAGGCGGCTTCCATAACTCCACCTAAGCCACCGCACACCAGGGTGGCACCGCGTTTAGCCAGTTCGCGCCCGACTTCTTCCGCCAGACGGGATTCTTCCTGGTTGCAACTGCCCCCGCCGATAACGGCGATGATGGGTTGATTTTTGGTCATGCGTATATGGATTATAGCACCAGAATCTGAATAAGGTAAAGGGATATGAGGGGGATTGTGCCCTACCCCCGATATTATCTATTCCCGCCCGCCGCCCTTTAAGGTAGAAAGGGGGCTTTGCCCCCTTTCAAACCCCCAAGGGTTTTAATGAAGGCGTTTTAAGGCTCTGGCTATTA
>CAYQPY010000131.1:0-2840 GCA_964419705.1 uncultured Dehalococcoidales bacterium | reverse complement strand
GCTTTGCCTGAATAACTAATAAGGAGAGCTTATCATGGTTACCAAAGCAAGCGCCAAAAAACCGGACAAAACAATTCCCCCTCAAAAAACTACCAAACAGGCCAAACCAATCGCCGAAACGAAAACCACCCCAACGGCTACGGTAAGCCCACCGCTGGTCAAACCCCCTGCTTTGGGCAGTGATATCGCCAAAGTACAGAAAAAACTCAGGGGTATGGGGCACGGAACGGTGGGATCAGAGGCGTTGAAGGTCATGGAAGACTTGCGCTATCGGATAGCCTGCGATTCGATAAAGAATCTCATCACCGGTGAGACCCTATCTCTCAACCGGTTCATCGACAGAGGCACCTTAAACCTGGATGAAGTGGGGAATATTCTGCAAAAATGGGGGTTCAACTTAAGCAAGAAGACCCGAAAAAGGCTTATCGGCTCTATCCCCTTCTGGGTCGAGAAAGGACGGGTCGCCATACCGCTGAAAGACATCGAATATCACGATAGCGATATTTCCTTCTTTCTGAACGGCGATAAGCTAACAATCCCCGCCAAACTGTTGCCGTTCAAGTCTGGTCCTATCGTAGACACGGTGAGAGATATTTTGCCGGGCCATCTTGACGCTTTTATCGACAGGAAATTCTATCTTAAGGCGGGCACGGCACCGAACCTGTTGAAGCTAGAGGGGGAGTATGTATTAAGAAAGGTGATAAAAGTAGATAGCACTAGCCTTCAAATATTCGAGCAGATTGACCGGCTCAAAAAGAGGCGGGGGGTAGATAATGCTAAAATGATTACCACCGCTGTTTTCGGATTGTGTGCTCCACGAGAAGTCAGGAACCTACAGAACCTGCCTCCCAAGTTTTTGAAGAAACCCACCACGGGTTTGAGAAGACCAATGTGGGATCCTCAATGCGCCTATATCCTAACGAGAATGGCCGATATTTGCTATGCGACCACCAAGGACTTGTGGTTCAAGATTGGCGATATCCTGGTCTGGGAGGAACCGAAGTACAGTAAAGCAACCTACATATTCGAGTGGCCGGAAGAACCGCTGCAGACATTTATATTCCGAACCTGGATTGCGGCACTGACGGTCATTCGTAACAGCTCGGACTACGGCTACCTGGACAGGGCGAACCATACTCCAAACATACGTGATTGGGAGAAAAACCTGGTCGATAAAATGCGGGAGGCCGGGCTTAGTCTGTCTGTAGGCAAGATTACTATCTAAGTAGGTGTGGTCGGGGTGGGCGGATTTGAACCGCCGACCTCAGCGTCCCAAACGCTGCGCGCTAGACCAACTGCGCTACACCCCGCATCACAGAGTATAGCAAGGCTCTTTGCAAGGGTCAATGTGTGGGATTAAAGAGGCCTAGTCGCGGCAGTCGAGGCATTTATCGAAGGCGTCGGGCGCCAAGCCCGCCTTTTTGGTGATATAGTCCAGCTGGGCCTGAGGAGCAAAGTACCTACCGCAGTTCGAGCACTTCTTCAGCTTGAATTCCATATCGTTGTTGGGCCAGTGGATATACCTGGTATCGCCGACATCCTCGAACTTTATGGCATCAACCGGACAGACATAGGCGCAGGAGCCACAGCCGATACAGGCGCTGGAGGGTTCGAAGTACGGCGTGGCTATGGCGCGGTCGACGCCGCGGTTGACCAGGCTGATAGCTGAGACGCCGACAACCTCCTGGCAGACCCTGACACAGAGGGCGCAGAGTATACAGTCGTTATCGTCGAGCTTGAAGCTGGTCTTTTCCACGCCCAGCTTGTGAGCTAAATCCTGTACCGCCTTGTTGTTGGGGCAGCGGGCCAGGAGCAGTTCCATCAGCATCTTGCGGTTGGCGGTTATTCTCTCCGAATCGGTTTTTACCTTAAGCCCTTCCGCCACCTCATAAAGGCAGGAAGCCACCAGCCTTTCCCTGCCGTTTTTGGTCACCTCGACCAGGCAAAGGCGGCAGGCGCCATAGTTGCTTACCTCTTCGTGGTGGCAGAGAGCGGGAATGTAGATGTTGTTATCCTGGGCTGCCTCCAGTATGGTGGTCCCCTCCTCGGCTTGAATCTTCCGGCTGTTGATTGTCAGCTTGACCATTTTCATTTCCTTACTACCGCTCCAAGCTTGCAGACGTCATAGCAGGCGCCGCATTTTATGCACTTCTCCTGGTCTAAGACCACGGGCTTCTTCTTACCCATATCGGTTATTGCTTCTACCGGGCAGGCTTTGACGCAAAGCCCGCAACCGGGGCACTTTTCTTCGTCGATGGAATAGGTGACCAGCGCCTTGCAAACGCCGGCCGGGCAGCGCTTATCCTTGATGTGAGCCTCGTACTCGTCTCGGAAATAGCGCAGGGTGGTTAAAACGGGGTTGGGGGCGGTGCTGCCCAGAGCGCAGAGCGAGGTATCGATGAGCGTGGCTGACAGCCTCTCCAGAAGCTCGATATCGCCTTCCTTGCCTTTGCCCTCGGTGATGTCGGTCAGTATCTGGCTCATGCGTTTCAGCCCCTCGCGGCAGGGCAGGCACTTACCGCAGGACTCACCCTCCAGGAAGTTGACGAAGTACTTGGCGATATCGACCATGCAGGTGTTCTCGTCCATGATAATCATGCCGCCCGAGCCCATCATCGAGCCGGCCTTATTCAGCTCGTCGAAGTCAACGGGCAGGTTGAGCAGGCTTTCGGGAATACAGCCGCCCGAAGGCCCGCCGGTCTGTACCGCCTTGAACTTCTTGCCGTCGGGAATGCCGCCGCCGATGCCGTAGATAATGTCCTTCAGGGCCATTCCCATGGGGACCTCGATGAGGCCGGTGTTGTTAATCTTGCCCACCAGCGAGAAAATCTTGGTTCCCT
>CAYQPY010000130.1:0-2863 GCA_964419705.1 uncultured Dehalococcoidales bacterium | reverse complement strand
ACTCGGCATCAACGCCCGTCAGCACCGGGCGGGATTCCACGGTAGCCGCGGCGAAGGCGACCTGCCCGACTGCCTGTCGCAATGCCTCCACCTCGACTTTAGTGGCAATGCCCCCCTCAACTTTCGGCACCGGAGGGAAGTCCTTGGCGTCCACGCCGCTGATTCTGGCCTCGAATCGGGCGCATTTCAACCCCAGCGTCTTGGTCTGGGGGGAAAGAACTATATCCACCTTCTCGCTGGGCAGCGAGCTGATAAACTCGGATAAAAGTCGGGCGGGCACGGTAATCGAACCCTCTTCCTCCACCTTAGCCCCTATCCAGCAGCTAATGGCCATCTCCAGATTGGTGGCGGACAGCTTCAGCCGCGACTTGTCCGTAGCCAGCAGGACGTTATTAGTTATCGGGAGGGTGGTTCTGACGGCGACTGCTCTCCCCACCACGTTAAGTCCATGGTCTAGATTCTCCTGAAGGCAAGATAACTTCATGGCGCACCCCCCAAAAAATGAGCTACTTTAGTAGTGTAGTATATACCAATAATTTCGTTTACTCAAGGGTAATATCGCCGCTTTTGCCCCCACTTTTTTTGACCAGACGGATATTCTCAATGCGCGCCCCCCGGTCAATCCCCTTGACCATGTCGTAGATGGTCAGCGCGGTCACGGCGGTAGCCGTCAACGCCTCCATCTCCACCCCCGTCCGCCCCATGCTCTTGACGGCGGCGCTAATCTCCACGGTGTTGTTCTTCTCATCCAGCTCGAAGTCGATTTTGACCTCGTCGATAGGGATGGGGTGGCAAAGCGGTATCAATTGGGAGGTCTTTTTAGCCGCCATAATGCCGGCCAATTGGGCGACGATGAGCACATTCCCCTTCTCCCCCCTCCCCTCCTTTATCCTCTTGAAGGTCGCCGCCTGCATCCTGACCAGCCCTTTGGCTATCGCCAGTCGCTCGGTCTCGGCCTTGCCCGAAACATCCACCATCTTGGGGCGGCCCTGCTCGTCCATGTGGCTTAAGTTTTTCATTGACCCCACCTCCCCAGGTTTAATTTCCCACACCAGCCCACCCTACATAGGTGTAACCTATATATATTTCTCTCCCCACCCCTAGACTCTATCGTCATTGCGAGCCGAAGGCGAAGCAATCTCTATCCCCCCACCTGGGAGAACGGGCGCCCGTTGGGCACGTCGCCCTCGGCGATATGGTGCCGCTGCGGCTTATTAGCCACCGCTTCCTCGATTAGCTTTTTCAGGCCCTCGGCGGCAACCCCGTCGCGCAAAGGCTCCCTGAGGTCGACCTCGTAGTCGCTAAGGAGGCAGGGGCGCAGCTTGCCGTCGGCGGTCAGCCGCAGGCGGTTACAGTTAAAGCAAAAGTGTTCGCTCACCGGGGTGATAAAGCCGATGGTGCCCCTGGCGTTGGGCAGCTTGAAATACTTGGCCGGGCCGTTGCCCACGCTGGGCAGGCAGGGCTCCAGCTTGCCCAGTTTATCAATCATCTTTTTCATATCGCTGGCGGCGACGAACTGCAGCTCTTTAGCCTCCCCGTTCACGGGCATCAGCTCGATAAAGCGCACGTGCCAGTCCTCGTCAATAGTTTTGGCGGCGAAATCGAGCACCTCGTCGTCGTTGACCCCCGGTATCACCACCATGTTGAGCTTAACCGGCTCCAGCCCCGCCCCCCGCGCCGCCTCAATGCCCTCGAGCACGTCGGCGAGCTTAGCGTCGCTGCGGGTGATGGCCTGGAATCTATCGGGTTTTAGCGTATCCAGGCTGACGTTGACCCTATTGATTCCGGCTTTCTTCAGCTCGGCGGCATGCTTTGCCAGCATGGTGCCGTTGGTGGTCAGCGAGATGTCGTTTACCGTGCTGATATCGGCCAGCATCGCCACCAGGTCGGGCAGCCCCGCCCGCACCAGCGGCTCGCCTCCGGTCAGCCTTATCTTGTCTATCCCCATCTCGGCGGCGGCTCTGGCCACGGTGTTGATTTCTTCGTAGCGCAGGATATCTTCATGCGCCATCGGGCAGACGCCGCTAACCGGCATGCAATAGACGCAGCGCAAGTTGCACCGGTCCGTGACCGAGATGCGCAGGTAGTTTATGGGACGCTGGAACGAATCGGAAAGTCCGGTCATGGTAACACTCCCAAAGCTATTATACAGGAAAAGGCGGGGGATAAGCTATAACGAGCGGAATGCCCTGTCTGGCTTACCTACGTCGACGAGGGCACAATCGTATCAACGAAAAACTACCGTCTGCCTAATCTCTTAAGCACTTCACTGGCTTTAATCGCCGCCCTCCCCCGGTGGCTTATCCTATTCTTCTCATCGGGAGAAAGCTCCGCCATCGTCTTTTTTAGCTCGGGCAGGTAGAAGATGGGGTCGTAGCCGAAGCCCTTATCCCCTTTAGGCTCGAAGGCAATAAAGCCCTCGCACTCACCGGAGCAAAGCTCCACCTCGCCCTGGGGGGTAGCGATGGCGATGACACACCGGAAACGGGCGGTTCGTTTTTCCTGGGGAATCCCCTGCATCTTGGCCAGCAGGTATTTTACGCGGTCGGCATCCGAGGCATTTTCGCCGGCATAGCGCGCCGAGAGCGTGCCCGGCTCGCCCCCCAGAGCCTCCACCTCCAGCCCCGAGTCGTCGGCTAAGGATAGCAACCCGCTCTCGGCAGCCAGCGTGGCCGCCTTTAAGACGGCGTTCTCCTCAAAGCTCTTCCCCACCTCCGCCACCTCGGTTGTGATGCCAACTTGGGCGGGCGTAACCAGCTCGAAGGGCATTCCCGAAAGCAAACTCTTATATTCTCTCGCCTTGCCCTGGTTGTTCGTCGCCAGGAGGAGCTTGGGCATGTTATTCCTCCAGCTTAACGAACCG
>CAYQPY010000129.1:0-2947 GCA_964419705.1 uncultured Dehalococcoidales bacterium | reverse complement strand
CGGGCGTAGTCCAGATGGCGGTCGGCGATGGGTATCACCGCCGCCTGCACGGGCGCCAGCCAGACCGGGAAAGCCCCGCCGTAGTGCTCGATGAGCGAAGCCAGAAAGCGCTCCATGCTCCCCAGCACGGTGCGGTGCACCATAGCCACCATGTGCTCTTGCCCATCCTCGCCGACGTAGTTGACATCGAAGCGCGCCGGCAGGTTAAAGTCGACCTGGATAGTCGGCCCCTGCCATCCCCGCCCCACCGCGTCCTCGAACTTTATATCTATCTTGGGCCCGTAGAAGACACCCTCGCCGGGGTCGATTTCGTAGGCGAGCTTCTGCCTTTTCAGCGCGCGGGCTAAAGTATCGGTGGCTTCTTCCCATATTTTAGTATCACCCGCGTATTTTTCGGGCTGTGTGGAAAGATAAATCTTATAGTTGCTGAAGCCGAAGGTATCCACCATGAACAGCGCCAGCTCGAGCACCCCCGCCACCTCGTCCTCCAGCTGGTCGAAGCGGCAGAAGATGTGGGCGTCGTCCTGGGTAAAGCCCCGCACCCGCGAAAGCCCGTGCAGGACGCCGGAGCGCTCGTAGCGGTAGACCGTGCCCAGCTCGGCGTAGCGCAAAGGCAGTTCGCGGTAGCTGCGCTGGCTGGTCTTATATATCAGTATGTGCCCGATGCAGTTCATCGGTTTGATAACGTATTCCTGCCCCTCGACATCTATGGGGTCGTACATGTTCTCGCGGTAGAAGTCCCAGTGCCCGCTCGTCTTCCACAGGTCCAGCTTGCCGATATGGGGAGTGTATACCAGGTCGTAGCCCCGCTTGAAGTGCTCGTCCTTCCAGAAGTCCTCAATGACGCGCCGTATAGTAGAACCCTTGGGGTGCCAGTGGACTAAACCCGGCCCCGCCTCTTCGTGGATACTGAAGAGGTCTAATTCTTTGCCCAGCTTGCGGTGGTCGCGCCGAGCCGCCTCCTCCAGGTTTTTCAGGTATTCGGCCAGGGCGCCTTCGGTTTCGAAGGCGACGCCGTAGACCCGCTGCAACATGGGATTATGCTCGTCCCCCCGCCAGTACGCCCCCGCGATGCTTACCAGCTTGAAGGCTTTTATCTCCTTGGTGGAAGCGACATGAGGCCCCCGGCACAAATCGACGAAAGAGCCCTGCCGATAGACGCCGACCTTCTCGTCGGCTATATCTTCGATTAGCTCCAGCTTGTAGGGCTGCTTGGCGAACAGAGAGCGAGCGTCTTCACGGCTCAGCTCCTCGCGGCTGAAAGGCAGGTCGGCGTTAACCAACTCCTTCATCTTGGCTTCGATAACGGGCAGGTCGTCGGGGGTCAGGGGGCGGGGCAGCTCAAAATCGTAGTAAAAGCCGTCCCGGGTGGCCGGACCGATGCCGAACCTGGCGTCGGGGAACATGAAAAGCACCGCCTCCGCCAAAACATGCGAGGCGGAATGGCGCATTATCTCCAAACTATCGTCTTTTTGAGGCTTCTTGGCAGGAACCATAGCTGTTTGATTATATCAGCTACAGACGCTTGTGTGCAATTGAGGGCATAGCGGATAAGCCAGGGGCAAAATGATTTAGGGCGCGACCTTCCAGGCCTTCTTCTGGTAGTTGCGCGGCGGGCGGTACTCCTTAAGTTTGTCCAGCTGTCCCAGCTTCTTCAGGCGCTTGTAGATAAGCTCCCAGGCGCAGTCCCGCTCCGGGTCCATCTCGCACTTGCCCTCCCGCGCCCCACCGCAGGCGCCGTTAAGCAACCCCTTGGCGCAGCGCGTAATCGGGCAGACGGCACCGGTCAGGGCCAAAATGCAGTCCCCGCAGGAGGAGCAACTGTCGAAAATGGCGCCCCCCTCCCGGTCGTCGATGCCCACGAAGTGGGAGTTCTGGGCGGGAATGGCGGGCAGGTCGGGGAAAACATCGGCAACGGTTTGAGGCCCCGCCCCGCAGGCTAAGGAGAGCACGGCGTCGATATCTTCAACGTAGGGTTTTATCGCCGATTTGGTCAGCACGGTATCGCACTGCTTGACCACCGAGGTCAGCTTAAACTCGAATTCCTTACCCTTGAGCTTGCCCGCCAGTTCCAGCAGTTGTTTTAAGGTCTTGGCTTCCCTTATCCCCCGCGGCGGCTGGGTACAGCCGTCGCAGCCGGCGATTAAAATCTTGCGGTAAGGAGATATGGATTCCAGTATTTCGTCCAGAGGCTTCAGTACGGTTACAATCATTGGCTCTTCCCCTTCGCACCGATAATTTCTATCTTCTGGCGGAACTGCCGGATGGCTTCTTCCGCCTGTCCTTCATAGCGCGGCGACACCGAGCCGAAGCCCAGCCTCTCCCCCAGCCCTATCTGCTCCAGCTGGGCCTTGATTTTAGCCACCACGTGCTCGGCTTTGGCGCTCACCCCCTCCTGCTTGCAGTCGTCCTCGGAGCAGGCAACCACCATAACCCCGTCGGCGCCGTGCTGCAATGCCTCCAGGATATGGATGGCTTCAATCCGCCCCGAGCAGGGCAGCTCTATGGTGCGCACGTTGGGGCTCACATCCCCGTTTAAGGGCGGAAAGACCGCCCACTGGCAGCAGAAGACGAGAATTTTAGGCGGCTTCATCTCGGCAATTAGTTTCGGCAGCAGGCTGGAGATTCTATCCCTCTCCCAGTTCTCCATGTCGAGGGCGAAAGCGGGGCAAAGGGAAACGCACAAGCCGCACCCGCGACAAGCATCCAGGTCGAAGCTTATCCCCCCCTCGCTCTCCAGCTTGGGAGCACCGTAGGGGCAGTAGAAAACGCAGTTGCCGCAGGCGATACAGAGGTCCTTGTCCACCTTCACCTTCAGGCTGTTGCGCTTCATGGTTATCGTATCTTTACCATAGCCCAGCTGCGACAGCATGTAGTTCAGGGCAATAACGCGCCGCCCGGTGAGCGGGCTGCCCCGGTGAAAGCGGCAGTAGTCCTCGTCGCAGGC
>CAYQPY010000128.1:0-3002 GCA_964419705.1 uncultured Dehalococcoidales bacterium | reverse complement strand
TGAACATCTCCATGCTGGTGGTGCCGCCGAACCAGTTCTTGGCGTAGACGCCTTCCTTGATATCGGCGATTATATTGTTAAAAGAGGTTAAGCCCGGCTCGATATAGGTGTTGGTCATGCGCACGATGGGCGGGAATCTATAGTTGATGGCGCGGGCGTTGCCCGTGGGTTTTTCGTTCATTATGGCGGCGGTCTCCCGCGAGTGGAGCCGCCCCACGAGTTCGCCTTCCTTAATGAGGTAGGTTTTGGTAGCGGGCACGCCTTCGTCGTCGTACTTGTAGCTGCCGCGCAGGTCGGGGACGGCGGCGCTGTCGATGATATTAAGCTCCCTGCCGCCGAATTTTTTGCCCAAAGCCATAATCTGGCGCAGGCGCTCGTTTTCGTAGATGTGGTCGGCTTCCGAGAGGTGTCCGAAGGCTTCGTGGACGAAGACGCCCGCCAGCACGGGGTCCAGGACGACGGTGTATTCGCCGCCCTTTATCCGGGGGGCGGCTAAAAGCGCCACGGCTTGCCTGGCCGTTTCCTCAACCTGCTGGTGAAGTCCCGTTATAGCACCGAAGTCGCCGCGGCTGCCCAGGCTTATACCTGCCTGCTGCACCTCGCCGTCGTTGGCGGCTACGGCGCTGATGCGCAGGGTGATGTCCGTCCTCGGCTGCTCAATATAACTTCCCGATGAGTTTAAGAATATGGTCTTCTTGTGGCTGTCGCCGTAACCGATAACCGAGGTCTGGAGGTGGGGGGTGCGCCAGATGATTTCGTTGTATTCGTCGAGGAGTTTTTTCTTTTCCGAGAGGGGGACGGTCAGGGGGACGTCTTTGCCGTTGACTACCGTGTCGACGACGGGCTCGACGGGGGCGAGTCGACTTTCTTCTTTGCCGACGAGCTTTGCCTGCTCGACCGCCCGCTCGATTCTCCGGGGGAGGTCGTTGAGGTCGTTAAAGCTGACGAAGCCCCAGCCGCCTTTGACCAGGGCGCGGATGTTGCCGCCGACGGCGGTGGACTGCCCCGCCGATTCCAGCTCCCGGCCGCGGTAGGTGATGTGGCTGCGCTGGCTTTCCTCAAGGCGGGCTTCGATGTAGTCGGCGCTGTGTTTTTTAAGCTCTTCGGCTAGCTGGCGGCTGACGGCCCTGATATCGGTCATGGTATAAACAGTTTACCATTGACGATAACGGGGCTGTCAATTAAAGGAAGGTACTCATCTCATAATTAGTATTATTTGGGGTAGAATTCAATAGATATATCTGCCCCCTCTATATTTTCCTCATCCCATTTTACCCCATTCTCAGTAAAACACTTAACAATAATTTGGGGTTTAAGTACAAAGAGCAACTTATTCCTGAATCGCTTCCAGCAGTTCCTCTCGCATTCAATAATAACTGGTAAAGAATCACCGCGTCTTATCACTTTGTCTATTGGTTTTAGAAATCGAACCGATTGAATTGGCACTTTAGCTTCTAGAAGGCGGTCTTTCTTATTGGCTGCATTCAATTCATATTTTAAGTCGCCAGCTTTTCCGATGATTATAGAGGGGGCAAATGTCTTAATAGTTATATTACTTGATGATCGGACTTGATATTCCCCTTCTGTTTTAGTTTTATAACGTTTAATAAGTTTCCATACCCAATTAGCAATGGCAACCAAGCCTATCGCTGCTAAGAGTGGCAAAATCCAAAGAATGAACAAACTGAGCCAGTTAGCTTCTATTTGCTCCAACACCTCCCCCATAACCCAATCTTCCAACAAACCAGCGGGGAATCGGAGCAGAATGTAAACAACAATGCAGAAAATTAGCTTTTTGAGCATACCCTATTCTACTGTAACCATATCCTGACTCAAGTATATAATTACGTATTTATCTAAGGCTAATCGTGGATGCGGCTCAGATACCAGCCGCCGCCGGGCATATCCCGATAGATGTCGCAGACCATGCTCTTGTTGGTCTTGACGCGGAAGTAGTGGCGGGACATCTCCCTGCCGAACAGCTCATCCTCGGTGCGCCACTTTTCGTAGACGCTGGTGATGCGCTGCCTGTCGCCGTTGCGGGCCAGGGTTAAGGGTATTCCCTGCACGTTCACCGTGACCTTGAGCTCTTCCGGTTTCTCCAATATCTTATCCAATGCTCCAGTCCCCCTTGACTATAGCTTGCGTAATACTCCGATTACCTTGCCCTGAATCTCGACGTCTTCGGACGGATAGTACATGGGATGCATCTCTTTGTTGGCCGGCTGCAGGCGGATGCGGCCGCCTTCGTGGTAGACATTTTTCAGGGTCACTTCCTGCTCCACCTTGAGCCAGACCGCCGCCATCTCGCCTTCTTCCACGGCGCTCATTTGTTGTATTAAGACGATATCGCCGTCGCCGACGAGCGCGTCAATCATGGAAAAGCCCTTGACCCTGAGGGCGTAGATGCCTTTCCTGCCCCTTGTCACCTCGTCGGTGAGCTGGAGCGTTTCTTCGGGGACGGAGTTCCAGGTGTCGGCGGTGGGCACGGGTATCGGCTTGCCGGCGGCGATGGTGCCCAGCAGGGGCACCAGGGAGACGGCTTCCAGTTTGCGGTCGGTGAGCTGGATGCTGCGAAAGACGGTGGGGTCACGGCGGATGTGCCCTTCGTTTTCAAGCTTGTTGAGGTGGTGCTGGACGACGGAGGGCGTGCTGATTTCACAGCCCTTGGCGATGTCTCTGACGGTGGGGGCGTAGCCCCTCTTGTCGAGAAACTGGCGGATGAAGTTTAAGATACGCTCACGGGTGGGCGAGCTCATCGCTTTCTCCTTAAAACATTTGTTCTGGAAACAAGTGTATCATAAGGTTTTGAGTTTGTCATGGGGGGTGGGGGGGGCTTTTATTACCTGTTAGCGTAGGTATTTATGTCCCACCCTGCCCGCCCAATAGGAGTTAAACTCCTCTTATGCCTCTTATTTGGGGGTTACGCCCCACCCCCCAGGTTGTTTTTCCCACACCAGCCCGCCCACAAACGTCTTTCAAGAGGGGGCAAAGCCCCCTCT
>CAYQPY010000127.1:0-3035 GCA_964419705.1 uncultured Dehalococcoidales bacterium | reverse complement strand
GGCAAAATATCAAACCGGGGGGGCAAAACCACTTTGGGGGGGGGGGATAAATCTCTCTATCCAAAAGCCGCCGGCAGCATTGACTGCACGAAACCCAGCCAGGAACCCAACCAGTTGATGACGCCGGAGCCGCTGACCGCGCTCTGCAGCCAGTCGAAGATGGGGTAGGCGTTAAGCACTATGGCGAAGAGCACCATGCCGATAGCGGCGTTAAAGAAACTGAGGACGGCGCCGATGGAACGAAAGAGCATCCCCTCATTCCAGGACTTTTCGAAGCGTTTCCTCGGCAGCCAGAAGATGAGTTGGATAAGGACCATTATGATGCCCATGGTGATAATGAAACCGAGGAAGTTTTCCCAGTTCTCCCCGGGCATAAAGGAAAACAGGCTCGCCAGCCAGTTGTAGCAGAGTCCGGCCAGGGGTATGGCGGCCAGGAGCGAGATAATGGAAACAGCCTGCTTGAGCACTCCCTCTCTGAAGCCGTTGAACAGGCTGAGGATGAGTATTATGACGGCGATTATGCTAACAACTATCATGTTTGCCTCCTTATACTAATCCCTTTTTGCGGAAGTAGTGGATATAGCCGCTGACGTTGCTCTGGAGCTCGTATTCGTCGAGGGGGGTTTTGAAATTTTCGGTGAGGTAATCGCCCATAGCTTTGACGATTGTCTCATCGCTCTTGCCCGCCTTTAAGTCTTTCAGGATTAAATCGCCGACCAGTCTAGAATTCTCTATAGCCGTGTCGATAAGCTTTTCCGGCTCGCGGGCGACGGTGCCGTGGGAGTAGAATAATAGGCTGGGCTTGAGCGCCCTTAGCTTTTTCATGTCATTAAGGTAAAGCTCCAGGTCGAAGCTGGGCGGCGCCACGGCGGGGAGGGGGGGATAGCCGGGGCTGTAGATGAGCCCCAGAGACTCGCCGCAGAAAAGCCCCCTCGTCTTGGTATCGAAGATGGCAATGTGGTGAGCGGCGTGGCCGGGGGTATGGATAATGAACAGCTCTCGACCGCCCAGTTTGAGCCTATCGCCGTCCCGAACCAGCTTGAGCCGCGATTCGGGGAGAGGCAGGATGGGGCCGTAGGTGGCTTCGAAATCATCGCCGAAAGCCATTTTTGTGCTCTTAATCAGCCGCGAGGGCTCGACCATATGCTTCGCCCCCTGGCGGTTGAGCACTATCTTGGTTTCGGGGAAAATTAAAGCCAGTTTACCTGAGCCACCAGCGTGGTCGAGGTGGATGTGGGTGGGGATAATGTATTCGGGGCGGGAAAGCCCCAGCTCCTGGGCGGCTTTCTGGATATCGGGGACGAGCACGGCGGGGCCCGGCTCGATTATGGCGCCGTCGCCGTCCTTGATGAAGTAAACGGTGAAGACGGCGTTGACACCGGGAATTTGCCCTTCCAGGCGGTAGATATCGTCGGCGACGGGTTCCAGTCGAATAGCTATTTTTTCACCTCAGCCAGAATTAGAGTTAATTTTACTAGAAATCGCGCTGTAAGGGAAGTTTGGGGGATTCTACCCCACCCCCCCCAGTTTTTCGTCCCACACCAGCCCACCCACAAAGGTCTTTCAAAGGGGGCGCTGCCCCCTTAAAAACCCCCAAATGGAGGCTGAGTGATTTATCTTCAGAAGGAATTCTAGAGGGAGAATCCCCTCTAAGGGTGGGCAGGGCGGGTCAAAACAACGTTCGATGACAAAGGTGGGGTTGGGAAGCAATTGACAGCACCACCTTCTTACCTTATCATAAGCCCTGACCACGTCCCCGAAAGGTTTATTGATGAATTCGGCCATTGTCTGCGAGCATGTTACCAAAAGATACGGCAGCCTGACGGCGGTCAACGATGTCTCCTTTAGCGTTAAAGAGGGGGAGATTTTCGGGCTGGTGGGGCCCAACGGCGCCGGCAAGACGACGCTTATCGAGATGATTGAGGGGCTGCGGACGCCCGACGGCGGCTCAATCAAGGCGCTGGGCTTAGACCCCGACAAGCAGGGCGACGTGCTGAGAGAGAAAATCGGGGTGCTGCTGCAGACGACCTCTATTCAGCCCGACATCAAGGTCAAAGAGGCGCTGAAACTCTTCGCCAGCTTTTATAAGCATACCGTGGGCGACACCGACGAACTGTTGCACACCCTTTCACTGGAGGATAAGGCGAACAGCCGCTTCAAAAAGCTCTCCGGGGGGCTAAAGCAGCGCACCGCCATCGCCCTGGCGCTGGTCAACGACCCGACCATACTTTTCCTCGACGAGCTGACCACGGGCTTAGACCCGCAGGCGCGCCGGAAGATGTGGGACTTCGTGGATAAGGTAAGGAAAGAGGGCAAGACCGTCTTCCTCACCACGCACTATATGGAAGAGGCCGAGAAGCTCTGCGACCGGGTGGCTATTATCGATTACGGGAAGATTATCGCCCTGGACACGCCGAGGGGCTTAATCGAGCAATTGGGCGCCGAGTCCAAGATAATCTTTAGTATAGAGGATAGCGAAATGGACGCCGCCGGCTTCGAGTCCATCAAGTCGGTGAGCCGGGCGGAAAAGAGCGCCGACGGCTTTACCCTTTATACAAAAGACGAGAACGCCGCCCTGCAGGGGCTGGTGAGGCTGGCCGATAAGCAGGGCTTCCGACTGACCAGCATCCGCACCGAAAGCCCCAACCTTGACGATGTATTTCTGACCCTGACGGGAAGGGAGATGAGGGAATGAGGGGACTCTGGCAGTTCGTCCTGGCCGAGCTCAGGCTAAACCTGAGAAACCCGGCGGCAATATTCTGGTCAATCGCCTTCCCCACGCTATGGGTAAGCCTCTTCGGGGCGCTCTTCAGCGAGCCCATGCCCGGCTTCGGCTACGAGGGGCTTAACTACGCCAACTTTCTTTTGCCGGCGGGCATCAGCATCGTGATTTTAGCCTCGGCATTTATCGGCATGCCCATCGCCCTGACCACCTACCGCGAGACGGGCGTGCTCAAGAGGCTGCGGGTAACGCCCCTCAAGACCTCGACGCTGGTGCTCGGCTTTACCATCAGCCAGTTCCTCTTCATCGCCTT
>CAYQPY010000126.1:0-3079 GCA_964419705.1 uncultured Dehalococcoidales bacterium | reverse complement strand
GGTGGTGGTCATCAATATCTCGCTGCCGGCTAAAGAGGTGGACGTTAATATCCACCCCACCAAGAGCGAGGTTAAATTCGTCAACGAGCGCGCCGTCTTCAGCGCCGTCTATCATGCCGTGCGCCAGGCTTTAGCCGAACAAACACCGGTGCCCAGCGTCGAGGCGGTGAGAAAGCCCATATTTCCCTCGGCGGTAAGGGAGCCGACAGCGCCCCCCTATACCGGAACTGACATTGGTTTATCCCAGCCACCTTCTCCCCTCACCCCCGCCGCCGCGCTGCCGGTGCTGCGGGTGCTGGGGCAGCTAGACAACAGCTATATCATCGCCGAGGGCCCCGACGGGCTCTACCTCATCGACCAGCACGCTGCCCACGAGCGCATCCTTTTCGAGAAGATTGAACAACAGCGAACGCAGCACGAGATAGAAGTCCAGGGGCTGCTGGAGCCGATGCCGTTGGAGGTCAGCCCCCGCCAGGAGGCGGAGCTCTGGGCGCACTATCAGGAGCTGAGCGAGTTCGGCTTTAGCATCGAGCCTTTCGGCGGCAAGACCTTCCTGGTCAGGGCCGTGCCGGCTCTGGTCCACGACAAAGACTGGGTGGGGATGCTGCGGGAACTGCTCGATTCCCTGTCCGAAGGGGATAAGAGCCACTGGGTGGAGGCGGTCACCAGCACTATGGCCTGCCACGGCGCGGTGAGGGCCAGGCAGGCGTTAAGCGATTCCGAGATGCGGGAGCTGGTGAGGCAGCTGGAGCAGGCCGTCACCCCCCACACCTGCCCCCACGGACGCCCGACCATGATTCACCTCAGCTACGGGCAGCTTAAGAAGGACTTTGGCCGTACCTGAAGTTTATAGCCGCTTGAACTCAGCGAACAGCTCGGAGCAGAGGCTGTCGGTGATGGATTTATGGCTCCGGTTGGCCGGTGTGACGAATAGCGGCGAGATTGAGATGTTGCCTTTCTCTATTGCCCAGGTGTCTGTTTTCTCATCCGTAGGCTTGTTTACCCACTGGCGGACAAACCAGTAGTATTGGCGCTTGCCCGCGTATCTTTCCTCCACAGTATCGGTGTGGTTGCGGCTGGCCGGGTAGGTGAACTTTACCCCCCTGATTTCTTCCCGCGGCAGGTTGGGCAGGTTCACGTTAAGACAGGTGTTGGCTTTTATGCTACCCGACTCGAACCTTTTTACGACCAGAGCGGCGAATTTAGCCGCATCGCTAAAGTTGGGATTGTCCCCGAGAGGGGATGAGACGGCGATGGCGGGCAATCCGTGCACCGAGCCCTGCATAGCCGCCCCCACCGTCCCCGAAATAATGATGTCATCGCCCAGGTTCCACCCCCGGTTTACCCCGGAAACGACCAGGTCTATCTTATCCTGGGATAGCTTGTTTAGAGCCAGGATGACGCAGTCGGCGGGCGTGCCCTCGACAGCGTAGCTCTCTATCCCCTCGACCAGCGGTGCTATCTCCCTTGCCCGCACCGGCTCGTGCAGGCTGATGGAGGCGCCCATACCGTGCAGCTCCCGGTCGGGGGCTACAACTATTATATCGGCGAGGCTCTTTAGTTCCTTGACCAGCGCCTTCAGCCCCTCGGCGAAGATGCCGTCGTCGTTGGTGACCAGTATTTTCATGAAATCTTACCTTTCTAGTCCTGAAGTTTAGCACGGTGAAAGCGATGGGGACAAATTATTGCCTCCCCACTACCCCACTCTGCTAGCGGACGTTTTTCTTACCCACCCTGCCCACCCTTAGAGGGGATTTCCCCGCGTGTTTCTGGCCACCAAGTAGAGGGGATCTCACCTTGTTGCAACGAAGGGATTTGTGATAGTATTTAGCTGTAACGGAGGTTAATATGGAACCCAAAATCGGCGTCTATATTTGTCACTGCGGCAGCAATATTGCCGGTACGGTAGATACGGCGGCGGTGGCTGAGTTCGCCGGGGGGTTGGAGGGGGTGGTCGTTGCCCGCGACTACAAGTTCATGTGTTCCGACCCCGGGCAGGAGCTTATCAAGAAGGACATCAGGGAGGTGGGGCTTAATCGGGTGGTGGTGGCTTCCTGCTCGCCGACCATGCACGAGCCGACCTTCCGCCGCGCCTGCCAGGATGCAGGGCTGAACCCCTATCTTTTCGAGATGGCTAATATACGCGAGCAGGTTTCCTGGGTAACCGAGGACAAGCAAGCGGCTACCGAGAAAGCCAAGGCGCTGGTCAGCGCCGCGGTGAGGCGGGTCTATTACCACCAGCCGCTGGAGACGAAAGAAGTACCGGTCAACCCCAGTACCCTGGTGGTGGGTGGGGGCATTGCCGGCATACAGGCGGCGCTAAAGATTGCCGATGCCGAGCAACAGGTCTATTTGGTGGAGAGGAGTCCCAGCATCGGCGGGCACATGGCGCAGCTGGACAAGACCTTCCCCACCCTGGACTGCTCCGCCTGTATTTTAACTCCCAAGATGACACAGGTGGGCTCCCATCCCTTTATCAAGATGTTGACCTACAGCGAAGTCGAAGAGGTTTCCGGCTATATCGGCAACTTCAAGGTCAAAATCAGGAAAAAGGCGCGCTACGTCAACGAAGAGCTTTGCACGGGCTGCGGCGTCTGCCAGGAAAAGTGCCCCTGGAAGGTAGACAGCGAGTTCGAAGCGGGTTTAGGCAAGAGAAAGGCAATCTATACGCCCTTCCCCCAGGCGGTGCCCAATATACCGGTCATCGATAAGGAGCACTGCGCCTATTTTCAGAGCGGTAAGTGCCGTGCCTGTGAGAAGTTCTGTGAAGCCAAAGCGATAGATTTCGAGCAGGAAGACGAGATAATCGAGGTTGAGGTCGGCTCCATAATCCTGGCTACTGGCTTTCAAGTCTTCGACCCCACCCCCATCTACGAATACGGCTACGGCAGGCTGGATAATGTCATCACCAGCCTTGAGTTCGAGCGCCTGGTTAACTCGGCGGGCCCCACCGAGGGCAGTATTGTGCTCAAAGACGGCTCGGAGCCGAAGAGCATCGCCATTATTCACTGCGTGGGCAGCCGCGACGAGAAATACCACGAGTACTGCTCGCGGGTCTGCTGCATGTATTCCATGAAGT
>CAYQPY010000125.1:0-3106 GCA_964419705.1 uncultured Dehalococcoidales bacterium | reverse complement strand
GGAGATAGCCCGCTATTTTCTGGAGTTCACCCAGCGCGAGTCCTGCGGCAAGTGCACCTTCTGCCGACTGGGAACGAAACAGATGCTGGAAACTTTGGGCGAATTTACTAAGGGCAGGGGGGAACTCAAAGACCTGGATACCCTTATTGAGCTGGCTGAGGATATCAAGTCGGGCTCGCTCTGCGGGCTGGGCAGGACGGCGCCCAACCCGGTGCTATCCACCCTGCGCTATTTCCGCGACGAATATGAGGCGCATATCCTGGAGGGGCGCTGCCCGGCGCTGATGTGCCTGGAGCTTATTGCCTTCCACATTATTCCCGACAAGTGCGAGCGCTCCTGCGACGCCTGCGTCGGCACCTGCACCGTGGAAGCCATAACCAGTCACCCCAAGAAGCGCTATAAAATCATCGACCAGGAGAAGTGCGTCAAGTGCGGTACCTGCCTGACCTCCTGCCCGCCGCAGTATGACGCCATCGTCAAGCTGTCGCCGCCGAGCGAGGTGCCCCCTGGTGCAAAATAATAAAATGAAAACGATAGCTTTAACCATCGACGGCCAAGAGATTAAAGCCCCTGAGGGGCAAAAAGTCCTCTGGGCGGCGCTGGACAACGGCATCTATATCCCCAATCTCTGCGCCCTCCGTGAGAAATCGACGCCGGACGCCTCCTGCCGCCTCTGCTGGGTGGAGATAAAGGGCAAAGCCCGACCGGTCACCGCCTGTACCACAACCGTCGAAGAGGGCATGGTGGTGAACACCAGGGGTGCGGCGGTTTTGAGGCTGGCGCGCACCGCTCTGGAATTGCTTTTGGCCAGTAATGAGGTGGACTGCGCCAATTGCCCCGCCAACGGCACCTGTGAGCTGCAAAAGATAGCCGCCCATCTCAAGGTCAAGCTCAAGACCAAGCGTTTCCGGAAAATCCTGCGCCAGCTGCCGATTGACGATAGCAGCCCGGACTTCGTTTACGACCCCAACAAGTGTGTCCTCTGCGGGCGCTGTATCTGGGTCTGCCGGAGTAAGGGTATCGGCGCCCTTGGTTTTGCTCACCGCGGCTTCAAGCGAAGGATGACCACCTTTGGCGATGAGCCGATGGCTAAATCCGGGTGCCGCGATTGCGCCGATTGCGTGGCGGTATGTCCTACCGGGGCGCTGACTCTAAAGAAGCAATAGTCTCGTTATTTAGCCCGCCCGTAGTCGTCTTCCAGCCTGACCACGTCGTCGAGCTCAGGGGTCGAAACCTCGAAGATGGTGGTATCCTCGATAGCCTTCAGGCGGTGCTTGGTGTGGGGGGGAACTCTTAGCGACTGGCCGGGCAAGAATGTCTTTGATACCATCTTTCCCTCCTCCTCTATTTCCAGCGCTATCTTTCCCTGGTGGAGGTAGAGGGTCTCGTCCTTCTTCTCATGATATTGAAAGCTGAGGCGGTGTCCCTTCTTGACGAAGATGAGCTTGCCGGCGTATTTCGGCGTCTGAGCAAAGAGCAGCTCGAAACCCCAGGGCTTCTCGGTTTTGCGGGGGAGTTTTTCTGCCATCTTCTATCCCTCCTCTAGACCCCGGCCAGTTTCCGGCCCAGTTCCAGCAGCTTTTCCACTCGCACCGGGCTATCGCTCTCGGCATAGATACGGAGCACGGGCTCGGTGCCGGAGAACCTGATTAGAAGCCAGCTGGTGTCGGCCAGCGTCAGGTGAAAGCCGTCGCCGGTGTTTGTCTTTACCACCTTGACCCCCTCAATGGATTGGGGCAGGTTATCGCCGACAGCCTTGGTTATCGCCGGGCGCCGCTCTTTGGGGAAGCTGGAATCGCGGCGCTGGTAGTAGTGTGGCCCCACCTTGCTGTAGAGATAGTCTAAGAGTTGCGAAGGCGTCTTGCCCGTCTTGAGCATGAAGTCGAGGAAATAGATGCCGGCCAGGATGCCGTCTCTTTCCGGCATGTGGCCGCGGAAGCCGTAGCCCCCGCTCTCCTCCCCGCCGATGATGGCGTCCTTTTCCATCATTATGGGGGCGACGTACTTAAAGCCCACCGATGTTTCGTAGACGGGCACCTTGAATATCTCGCCCAGGCGGTCAATCATAGTGGTGCTGGTAATTGTCCTGACCATAGCCCCCCGCTCTCCCCGCACCTCCAGCAGGTAGAGGCAGAGCAGGGCGAAGACCTGGAGTTGGGTGAGGAAGTTGCCCTTTTCGTCGACGATGCCCAGGCGGTCGGCGTCGCCGTCGGTGGCCAGGCCGACGGCCGCCTTTTCTTTTTGGACCGTCGCCGAGAGCTTGTTCAGGTTAGCCGCAATCGGCTCGGGTTGTATGCCGGGGAAAAGGGGATTGCGCTCGCCGTTTATTTCCTTGAGTTCCATAGCCCCCCCGCCCAGCAGCCGGGTAAGGTAGCCGGCGCCAACCCCGTACATAGGGTCGAAGACCACCTTGAGCTTAGCCTGGCGTATTGGCTTCGGGTCGATGAGCCTGGCCAGCTGTTTAGTATAGATTGGCGCCAGGTCGAGGTGTTCCACCATTCCCCGGGCTAAAGCCTGGGGCAGAGGCAGGCGTTTCACTTTGCCTGCGCTCAGGATGTGAGAGAGGTGTTTTTCTATCCCAGCGGTAACCTCGGAGGGGGCGCTGGCGCCGTCTTCGGTCTTATACTTGAAACCGTTCCAGATGGCCGGGTTATGGCTGGCGGTGATGATGATAGCCCCGCCCGCCTTTTTAGCCAGGACGCCGTAACTTACCGCCGGCGTCGGGGTGGCTTGGGTGCAGAGGTATACCTTTATGCCATTGGCGGCGACTACCTCGGCGGCAGCCCGGGCAAAGTCTTCGGAGGCGAAGCGGTTATCGTAACCGATTATCAGCCCCCGCTGGCTTAAACCCTTTGATTTAAGGTAGTCGGCCACCGCCTGGGAGCATGCCCGCACGTTATCGAAGGTAAAGTCCTGGGCGATAATCCCCCGCCAGCCGTCGGTGCCGAATTTAATCGTCGTGCTCATCTTGTCTTTCCCGCCTCTCCGGGTGGGGTAGAGAGGGGAGAGCCTCCCCTTCGGGAGGCTCTCCTTATCAACTAGAGGTTATGGGTTCGGGTCGAAGTAGGTAATTGCCAGTTTGGGGCGATTGGAAATAGAGCCGTCG
>CAYQPY010000124.1:0-3135 GCA_964419705.1 uncultured Dehalococcoidales bacterium | reverse complement strand
GTTGCTAACCTCTCAGGACGAGCATATCGCTGGTTATATCCAGCAGGCGGCTAAGGGGATTGTACTCGTCGTCAATAAGTGGGACCTGGCGGCAAAACAGGATATGGTTGAAAGTAATCGGTATATAAGAAAAAAGCTCAAGTTCATGAGCTACGCGCCCGTGGTCTATACCTCGGCCAAGTTCGGCGAGGGTGTGGATAGAGTCATGCCCCAGGCGTTCGAGGTCTATCAGGAAAGGCAGAAAAGAATGCCCACCACCGAGGTCAACAACGTGGTGCAGCAGGCGGTGGCGGCGCATAACCTGCCCCGAAAGGGCAAAAAACAGCTCAAGATTCTCTACGCCACCCAGGCCGAGGTCAACCCTCCTACCTTCGTCTTCTTCGTCAACGACCCCAGCCTCATCCACTTCTCCTACCAGCACTACCTGGAGAACAAGCTGCGCCAGTCTTTCGGCTTCGAAGGCACGCCCTTACGCTTCGTCTTTAAGACCCGAGGTGAGCAGTGACAGTTATAATCATCAAGCTGGTGGCGGTAGCGGTCATCGGTTACCTGCTGGGCTCGATTCCCATCGGTTACCTCCTGGGACGGCGGCTGACCAAGGTGGACGTCAGGACTCAGGGCAGCGGCAAGACGGGGGCAACCAACGTCTTCCGCACGGCGGGCCGCAAGTGGGGACTGCTCGTAGCCACCCTGGATATATGCAAAGGAGCGCTGGCGGTGGTGGTTGCCGGCATAATCATCGGCGGCGACTACCTTCTTGTCGGCGACTCAAGTCTCTGGTGGTTACTCACCAGCGCCCAGGTACTGGCGGCGCTGGCGGCGGTCACCGGCCATATCTGGCCTATCTTCCTTAAATTTAAGGGGGGCCGGGGCGTGGCCACATTCTTCGGCGGCCTGGTCGCTCTCTGTCCGGTGGCGGCGCTCTTCGGCGGCGAGGTCTTGATTATCGGTGCCCTCTCAACCCGCTTCGTCTCCCTGGGTTCCCTGGCCGGGGCAGTAGGCAGCTACGCCATACTGGTACCGCTGACCATTCTCAACCACTTCCCCGTCGAATATCTTTTCTACGCCGTGGTGGGGGGAATAATAATCTTTGTCATGCACCGCGATAATATCCGTCGCCTGATGTCGGGCAAGGAGCGCCAACTCGGCGAGAAGGCGGATGGGGCGAGTTTGCCTCCCCCCGACGCCGCTAAGGGGGCAAAATAGGGCATGGCCGGGGTTGCCGTAATAGGTACCACCACCTGGGGGGTGACCCTGGGGGTGGTACTGGCGCGTAACGAGGTAGACGTCAGGCTCTGGGCGCGCACCGAGCAGGAATGCCTCCAGCTACAGAACGGCCAGCACCACGCCGAAGCCGTCTCCGCTATCACCCTTCCCGACAAGCTCTCGATTATGGCTTCGCTGCCCGAGGTCCTGGACGACGCCGACGCCGTCATTCTGGCCGTCCCCTCCCAGAGGATGCGCGAAAACATGAAAGCCGTCTCCGGCCACCTCAAGGGCTCGATGCTGGTGGTGAGCGCAGCCAAGGGCCTGGAGATTAAGAGCAACAAGCGCATGTCCCAGGTCATCGCCGACGAGATAAGCCCCAGCTTCTGGCCTAATATCTGCGTCCACTCCGGCCCCAATCTTTCCGCCGAGATTCTTCAGGGCTTGCCCGCGGTGGCGGTGGTGGCGGCCTGGAACGAGCTTATCGCTCACAAGGCGCAAAAGCTGCTCAACACCCCCAGCATCTGCCTCTACACCAACAACGATGTCATCGGCGTCGAACTGGGCGGCGCGCTCAAGAATATCATCGCTCTGGGCGCGGGTATCGCCGACGGCCTGGGCTACGGCGACAACGCCAAGGCGGCGCTGATTACCCGCGGTCTTACCGAGATAACGGCGCTGGGCGTTGCCCTGGGCGCCAATCCCCTCACCTTTTCCGGGCTGACGGGCTTAGGCGACCTCATCACCACCTGCTCCAGCCCCTTGAGCCGCAACCACTACGTGGGCGTGGAGCTGACCAAAGGACGCCCGCTGAAGGAAATACTGGAATCGATGAACGGCGTGGCTGAGGGGGTGGGCACCACCGTTGTCGCCCACAAGCTGTCCAAGCAGTTCGAGTTGGAGATGCCCGTCACCGAGAAGATCTACAAGGTGCTCTACGAGGGGCTTGACCCCCGTAAGGCGTCGCTGGAGTTGATGGAAGCCGAAGCCCGTCACGAACTGATGGGTCGGCGCTGGCGGCTGTTCTCGCTCTTCCGCCACTAAGGCTGGCTAGTATTCCGGACTGGAAAACCCCCGCCACTTCTTGGGCTGGGGCATGTTGTTCGGGCTCAAGCTCTCATCCAGCTCTTTGAGCAGCTTTTTCTGCTTGGCGTTCAGCGAATCGGGCGTGGCTACGAAAATCGTCACCAGCAGGTCGCCGTGCCCCCCGCCCCGCAGGTGGGCGACGCCCTTGCCTTTGAGCCTAAAGACCTCCCCCGTCTGGCTGCCGGCGGGAATCTTGAGTTTGGCGTTGCCGTCGAGGGTAGGCACCTCGACCTCGGTGCCCAGAGCCGCCTGGGCGAAATTAACGGGCAGCTCGTAGAGCAGGTCGTCGCGGTAGCGGCTGAAGAACTCGTGCTCCTTGATCGCCAGGGCGATATAGAGGTCGCCCGAAGCTCCGCCCCTCGTCCCCGCCTCCCCCTCGCCCTTTCGCCGTATCTGGGAGCCGTTATCCACCCCCGCGGGTATCTTGACCGTAATCTTGCGCTTGTGCCTCTCCTTGCCGCTGCCCTTGCAGCGGGGGCAGGGGTCGGTGGTAATCTGGCCCTCGCCGCGGCACTGGGGGCAGGTGGCGGTCTGGGCGAAACGCCCGAAGATGCTCTGGTGGACTCTACGTATCTGTCCGCTGCCGTTGCAGTTGGGGCATCGGCTGGGCTGGCTGCCCGGCTGGCTGCCCGTGCCCTGGCAGGTCTGGCAGTTCTCGGTACGCGATATGGATACCTTCTTCTCGCAGCCCAGGGTGGCTTCCTCGAAGGTGATGGTCATTCCGTAGCGCAGGTCGGCGCCCCGCTGTGAAGTCTGGCGGCTGGCGGCGGCTCCCCCGCCGAAGAAGGTGTTAAAGATATCGCCGAAGCCGCCGAAGTCAAAGCCCTCGAAGCCCTGCCCGAA
>CAYQPY010000123.1:0-3147 GCA_964419705.1 uncultured Dehalococcoidales bacterium | reverse complement strand
CACCGCCCCCGAATCCACCACCAGCTTGCCCTTGGTGGAAAGACCGCTGAGCATCCAGCGCTGGCGGCTCTCCAGGCGGTTGGTTGCGGGCAGGAAGCGGGTGCCGATAGCCTCGCCCCCGACCAGTCTCAGGATAACGTCGGGCTCCCTGCCGTCGGCGATAACCACCGTTACCCCCGAAGATGTAGCCAGCCTGGCCGCTTCCACCTTGGCCGTCATACCGCCCGTGCCCACTTTGCCGGGGGTATCCACCGCCAGGCGCTCGATTTGGGCGTCTATCGTCTTTACCTCGGGGATAAGCTCGGCGTCGGGGTGGCGGTGGGGGTCGGCGGTATAAAGCCCCCCGGTATCGGTGAGAATCAAGAGCAGGTCGGCGTCGATGAGGTTAGCCACCATCGCCGAGAGGTTATCGTTATCGCCGAAGACAGCCTCCTGAATCTCGTCGACGGCGACTACATCGTTTTCGTTGACGATGCATATTACCTTCAGCTCCAAAAGCGCCGACAGGGTGTTGCGGGCGTTTAAGTATGCCGCCCTGTCGAGGAGGTCGGCCCGCGCCAGCAGAGCCTGAGCCACGGTGATGTCGTGTTCGGCAAAGAGCTGCTCGTAGAGGTTCATCAGGCGGTGCTGCCCTACCGAGGCCAGCACCTGCTTGAAAGGGATGTCCCTGACCCGCTTGTTCAAGCCCAGCTTATTGCGGCCCGCCGCCATCGCCCCCGAGGAGACGAGAATAACCTCCCGCCCCTCCCCGTGCAGTTTGGACAGCTGACCCACCAGCCTGGACATTATCTCCCTGTCCAGGTTATCGCTGCCGTTAGTCAGCAGCGCGGTGCCGAATTTAACCACTATTCGCTGATATGCCATTTCGCTCTATCCGTCAATATGTCCAATTTCAGCTCATTATAGCAAATTGCCTGCCCTCCTGTCCTGTGTTAGAATTTCGGGTAGGGCTAGGCCGTATCGGCTAGCCCTAGAGGTGTGTAAGGAACAGAATGAATTTAGCCAAATTATTGCATCTAATTGAAGATATGCCCGAATACCGCCGGCTGGTGGCTGAACTTAAAGAAGCGGATGGGGAGGCGAGGGCAGTAGCCTTAGAGGCGGCCAAGCCCTATATCATTGCGGCCCTGTATCGCTCTTTGGGGAGGCCCGTGGTGGTGGTCAGCGCCCAGCCGGAGAGGTGCGGCCAGCTTTATGAGCAAATCGTGAGCTGGGGCAGCTCGGGGGCAAAGCTTTTTCCCGAGCCCGACGCCCTGCCCTACGAGCGCGTTAGCGCCGATGCCTCCACCGGGCTGGAGAGGGTGCAGGTCCTGTCGGCGCTGGCGGGCATGGATGGGGAGAATCCTCCCCTGATTGTCGTCTCGGCGCCGGCGCTGATGGGGAAGTTAACGCCGCACAGGCAGTTCAGCGCCGCCGTCCACACCGTAAAGCCGGGGATGGAGGTCGAGATTTTCAAACTATTGGAGCGCTGGCAGTCGATGGGCTACAGGCTGGAAAACACGGTGGAAGTGCCGGGGACGATAGCCCACCGCGGCGGCATCGTCGATATCTATCCGCCCACCAGCGAGATGCCCGCCCGAATAGAGTTTCTGGGCAACACCATCGACAGCCTGCGGCTCTTCGACCCCGCCAGCCAGCGCTCGTCGGGCAATATAGCGTCGCTGGCTATCGGGCCAGCCACGGAGCTACTGGCGCCGCTGACGAGCAGCAAAGCCGAGCTGGAGGAGAAGGTTAAGAGCCTGAAGCTGGCCAATTGTAACACCGAGGCGCGACAACAGTTCGAGCAGGAGTTGTCTATGCTGGCTGACAAACAGGAGAGCAATTTACCGTTTTACGCCCCCTTGTTTAATACCGACAGCCTGCTCGACTTTTTGCCTCAAGATTGCCTGCTGGTACTCGACGAGCTGCCCAATATCGAGCAGACTATCGAAGATTTGGATAAGCAGGCCAAACAACTGCGCGCCGAGAAGCTGGAGCGAAAAGAGCTGCCGGTCAACTTCCCCAAGCCCTATTTCAGCTGGCAGGAGCTGGAGCCAAAGCTAAAGCCAAAATCGCGCCTGAGGCTCACCGCCTGGGGCGTGGAACAGGAAGAAAACGCCCACCGCTTGAGCTTTAGCCCCACCCCCGGCTACGCCGGGCAGTTGCCCGCCTTCATCAGGAAGGTCAAGCAATTGCTGGGGCAGAAAAAGCGGCTCATCGTCGTCAGCCACCAGTCCAGCCGAATCGCCGAGCTTTTGGAGCAGTCGGACATCATGGCTTCGCCCGTCGAGGAGATAAAGCAGATTCCCCCACCCGCCTCCCTGACCTTAGTTCAGGGGCTACTGGGGGAGGGGTGGCTAATGAACAAAGAGACGCTTCTTTTCACCGACGCCGAAATCTTCGGCTTCATCAAGCAAAGGCGTTTGGTGAAGAGACGGCCCGTGCCCCACCATCAATTCCTCATCGAGCTGACGCCCGGTGACTATGTGGTGCACGTCGAGCACGGCATCGGCAGGTTTGCCGGCGTCGTCAAGATGGGCAACGAGCACAGCCAGCGGGAATACCTTATCTTACAATACGCCGCCAACGATAGACTCTATGTCCCCACCGACCAGATCGACCGCGTCAACCGCTATGTCGGTGCGGGCGACCAGCCCCCCACCCTATCCCGCCTGGGCACGCAGGAGTGGGGCCGCACCAAGCAGAAGGTCAAGGAATCGGTGGAGGCAATCGCCAAAGAGCTGCTGGCGCTCTATGCCGCCCGCGAGGTCGTGCCCGGTTTCGGCTTCTCCCGGGATAGCCTCTGGCAGCAGGAGCTGGAGGCATCTTTCCCTTATGTCGAGACGCCCGACCAGATGGAGGCGCAGGCCGAGGTCAAGGCCGACATGGAGAAGGCCAGCCCCATGGACAGGCTGGTCTGCGGGGACGTGGGCTACGGCAAGACCGAGGTCGCCATCCGCGCCGCCTTCAAGGCGGTGATGGACGGCAAGCAGGTGGCGATATTGGTGCCGACGACGGTACTCGCCCAGCAGCACTTCGCCACTTTCAAAGAAAGGCTGGAGGCCTTCCCGGTGCGCACTGAGTCCTTGAGCCGCTTCAAGACAGTCAAGGAGCAGCAGGACATCGTCGAAGGATTGGCCAGCGGCAGCGTCGATATCTGCATCGGCA
>CAYQPY010000122.1:0-3181 GCA_964419705.1 uncultured Dehalococcoidales bacterium | reverse complement strand
TACCGTCCGTCAGCACAATGACCGTGCTCTCGGGTATGTTGCTCATGACCTCGGCAAAGGACTTGGCGTTATTACCCCCACCCCGGTTAGCCGTCTTCTTCTGTCGGGGCCTGCCCCTGGCTTCGAAGCGCCCCAGAAGCCCCTGGATAACGACCAAGCGCTTTTCGGCCAGAAAGGGGACGGTCTCACAGACGCCCCTGAGTTCGTCCAGGGCCAGCTTCTGCCCCTCGAAGGTGGAGGTATTGGTCGCCAGCATGGACGGGTCGCCCAGCCCCCGCTTTATCTCGCCGAGGAACTGGGTTATGGAGAAATCGTCTTCGCCGTGCAGTAAATAGAGCAAGGCTCCCCCAAAATCTTTCGGTCTTACCATTTTATCACAGGCCAGCCCCAAAATCTCTATTGAATATACAGCGACTATAGGGTAAAATAGGGAAAACTAATGCCCCTCCGGAATCAAGAGGATAATACTATGAACGAACGACCCGTCCGGAATCAAGAGGACAAGAACAGAAACGAACGCCCCGTCCGGAGTCTAGAGGAGAATGCCATGAACGAACGTCCCGAGGAACTTAAGAAGCTATCAACTATCGCCACCGACACAGGATTCAACGCTGATTTGAGGACTAAAGCCATTGAGCAAATGGGCAACAACAGCTCGAAGGAAGCCCTGCGCGCCCTCCTCGACCTGGCCGCCAACGACCAGCTGACCACCAAGGAAAGAGAACTCGCCCTCAAGCAAGCCCTGAAAATAATCAAGTCAACCGCGTCATCCTAAAGCCTAAATCTTAATCTAAGAAAAAAGCGGGTTAGACCGATGACTATTGAAATCGGCATCGTCGGGCTGGCACAGAGCGGCAAGACCACCATCTTTAACGCCCTCACCGGGGGCAAATCGGATACCAGAAGTCTCGCCCCGCATATCGGCGTAGCCAAAGTGCCCGAACCGCGACTGCAGGTTCTAGCCGATATGCTCCACCCCAGGAAGGTTATCCCCGCCGAGGTAAGCTATATCGATATCGGCGCCTCGGTCAAGGACTTGGGTAACGGCAAAGGGGTGGGGGGGCAAATCCTGAGCCAGCTCAGCTGTGCCGACGCCCTCATTGACGTTGTCCGTTCCTTCGCCGACGAAACCGTCCCCCACATCGAAGGCAGCCTGGACGTGGACAGGGATATCGCCACCGCCAACCTGGAGCTTACCCTCCACGACCTGGGCATCATCAGCCGACGGCTGGAGAAGATTGAGGAATCGTTAAAAGGAGCCAAGCCCGCCGAACGCCAGTGCCTGCTGCCGGAGCAGAAGCTATTAGCCAGGCTCAAGGCGGGTCTGGAAAAAGAGCTGCCCATCCGGGAAATGGGAATCAGTGCCGACGAAGCCCGGCTCATCGTCAACTACCAGTTCCTCACCGCCAAGCCCCGCCTGATCGTGGTCAACATTGGCGAGGAGCAGATAGCCGAGGCAGAAACCATGCAAGAGGAGCTAAACGCCCGTTACGCGCGGGCGGGCTCTAAAGTGATAACCCTCTGCGGCGAGCTGGAGATGGAGCTCACGCAGCTGGACGACGAAGCCGCCAAAGCCTTCCGCGCCGAGTACTGCCTCCCCGAATCGGGGCTGGAGCACGTCGTCGAGCTATCTTATGAGCTGCTGGGCTTAATCTCGTTCTTCACCACCGTCTCCGACGAGATGAAGGCCTGGTCCATCCCCGCAGGCACGCCGGCGCTCAAAGCGGCGGGGAAGATTCACTCCGACATAGAAAGGGGCTTTATCCGCGCCGAGGTCATCAGCTATAACGACCTGATGAAGTGCGGCACGATGGCTGAGGCTCATAAAAAGGGGCTCTTACGGCTGGAAGGCAAGGGCTACACCGTCCAGGACGGCGATGTGATTACCTTCCTCTTTAATATCTAGTCCAGGTGTTGGGCCACTTCGGCCAGGCTGCGAATTCGGATGGAATCGGTAATATCCCCGAAGAAGTCGTGGCGGTCGATTAAAATACCCCGCATCCCTACCCCGTTAGCCCCGACGACGTCAATCTGGTACTGGTCGCCCACGTAGATTGCTTCGGCGGGCTTTACCTCCGCCTGTTTTATCGCCGCCTGGAATATTTCGGGGTTGGGCTTATTAAAGCCGACGTCCTTCGAAGTTATCTTTAGCTGGAGCCAGTTTGCCAGCCCCAGCTCGTCATAGTCAGCGCTTATGTCGCGGTCGACGTTGGAGATAAGCCCCAGGGTTAAACCCTGCTCCTTGAGCTTATCCAGGGCGGGCGCCACGTCGTCGTAGAGCGCCATCTTCAACTCGATACCCAGCCATCTTTTTAAGATACTACCGATAAGCTCCGGCGAAGCCTCCAGCCCTGCTTCTTGGAGAACCATCCCGTGATAACGCCCGTAGAGAGCCGCCACATCCTCCTTGGAGCGTTTGGCCAATGACTGGCGGGAATGCTCCTTAGAGAGAAAGTCGTCGGCGACCATTATGGGACGGAGCAGCTCTTTGGGGGTGATTTCAATGCCCATCTCGCCGAGCAATTTGGATTGAGTCTCTTCCCGCGGCGGGTCGTAGTCGACCAGCGTGTTGTAGTAATCTAAAAAGACGGCCTTAATCATAACGCTCCCTTCAAGAGCCAGCGGTCAGATTCGAACTGACGACCGACGGTTTACGAAACCGTTGCTCTACCCCTGAGCTACGCTGGCTTCCCGCTAAGTATAGCAAAATAAGCCGACTGGTAAAAGCCAATCGTCACCCACCCCAAATGTTTGACCCCCTAAATAGCGTTATGCTACTATAATTAGCTATGCAGGTAGAGACGGAACTGGCTAAATTCTCCCCTAAAAAGGACACGCTGCTCACCATCGGCGTCTTTGACGGCGTCCATCTCGGTCATCGGCACTTGATTGCCCGGCTGACCGAGCTTGCCCGAAAGTCGGACTTGTCCAGCGGCGTGATAACCTTCAACCACCACCCCCGCGAGGTTCTGGCGCCTAAGACCAGGCTGCCCTTCCTCACCGACATCGAGCATAGAATAGAATTACTTAAAAACGAAGGCGTTGATGAGGTCATCCCCCTCACCTTTACCCCCGAATTGGCTGCTTTGATTCCGAAGGAGTTTTTAAGCCTACTGAAAAAGCACCTGAGGATGCGGGGGCTGGTCGTCGGCACCGACTTTGCTTTAGGCAAAAACCGCGA
>CAYQPY010000121.1:0-3186 GCA_964419705.1 uncultured Dehalococcoidales bacterium | reverse complement strand
CGGTTACAACCAGGTTAGCCACTGCCCATATAGATATACCGATTGTTACCCATAACAGGGCGATGGTGAAGAGCTTGACCTTTACTGGTATCCCTCTACCCTCGGTGTAGTTCCTGATATAGCTGCCGAAGATTCTATTGTTCAGCAGCCAGTGGTGAAACCTCGATGAACTGCGCGCATAGCAGGCGGCCGCCAGCAGGAGGAAGGGGGTGGTGGGCAGTATGGGGGTGAATATGCCGATTACCCCTGTTGCCAGGCATATTGTCCCCGTGGCGATTAGTAGATACCTCTTTAATTCAGCCGACATGAAATCCCGGTCTATAATATCAAATTCAATATGCCGCCGACTATCAGGGCGGAGGCGAGCATTATCCCTGCCGCCTTGAGCATATTGACCACGCCCAGCTCGCGGAGCAGGACGACGAAGGTGGCGATGCAGGGGAAGGACATGGCCAGCACCACGCTGCCCACCACGAGCTGGCCCGAGGTTAGCGCCAGGGGCGCCAGAAGTCCCATCGCCACGTCCTTGCGCAAAAAGCCGACGGCCAGGGCGGTTACCGCCTCTTTGGGCAGCCCCAGCAGGTTGGTGACCACGGGGGCGGTAAAGTTGGCGATGGCGTCAAAAACGCCGAAGAAGTATAAGATGTTTATGGCCACCACCGCCCCCAGAATTATGGGTATAGCCTCGACCAGAAAGCCGTAGGTGCGCATCCAGAGCTTTTGCAGCAGCGTGCGCCAGGGGGGGAGGCGGTAGGGGGGTATCTCAATCAACAGCTCTGGGCTAAAGCCCCTGACCGTGCGGTTCAGAATAAAGCCCAGTATAATCCAGACGACGAAGAGCGTGCCGTAGACCATAGCCACGTACTGCCAGCCCTCTGCGCCGACGAGCCCGATAATCATCGCCTGCAACGCGGCGCAGGGTACGGCAATTGATATCAGGGTGGCGGCGATAAACCTCTCTCTTTTGCTTTCCAGGATGCGGGTGCCCAGCACCGCGGGCACGTTGCAGCCTAAGCCCAGCAGGGTGGGTATGATGGCGAAGCCGTGCAGGCCCAGGCGGTGCATGACGTTATCCATAAGCACGGCCAGCCGGGGCAGGTAGCCCGTGTCTTCCATTAAGCCCAGCACGAAATAGAAGGAAATGACGTAGGGCAGCACCATGGCGAAGGGGACGTAGAGGCCGCTGGTGAGCAGCCCGAAGGATTCGACGAAGTTGATTTCGCCGCCGACCAGCTGGCCGATGACGATGTTATGCAGGAAGCCTTCGCCCCCCATAAGCGGGCTTAATTTCATCAGGACGGGCGCCCAGAGGTTGTCGAAGAGGGGGTCGAGGGCATAGCCGATGAGCCCTTCGCTGATGAAGCGCACCAGGACAAAAGCCGCCGCCAGTACCAGCACGGCGATGATGCCCCCGGTGATGGGCCTGACGCTGGCGTCGGCCAGGCGTTCGCGCCAGGTGTGGTGGCGGTGGTGGAGGCGCTGTACCTCTTCTACGATGCTGCCCACCTTCGCCCAGCGCTGGCTGGAATTGGTGTGAGTGAGGTGGGGGGAGGCGGCGCGGGGGATAGCTTCCACCAGCTCTTTTATGCCCTCGCCGGTGACGGCCACCGTGGGTATGACCGGCACCCCAAGGCGCTGGCGCAGCCGGTCGACATCAATGTCTATGCCCAGGTGCTTGGTGTCGTCCCAGATATTGAGGGCGACGACGACGGGGATGCCCTTTTCCAGCAGTTGCAGCGTGAGGTAGAGGTTTCTTTCCAGGTTGGTGGCGTTGACCACGTTGACCACGACGTCGCCGTCTTTGAGCATCTTGAGGGCGATCTCCTCGGCCTGGGAGGTGGGCTCCAGGGTATAGGTGCCGGGGACATCGATGACCTCGGCTGTCTCCTCGCCCAGCTTCATCTGTCCGCGGGTGTAGCTGACCGTGGTGCCGGGGTAGTTGGAGACAATGGCCTTGACCCCGGTCAGGCGGGAGAAGAGGACACTCTTGCCCACGTTGGGGTTGCCCATGAGGAGAATCTTGGTCATTTAGCTAATCCGCTTTGACGATTATCTTGTTGGCCATGCCGAAACCGATGGCGATCTGGGCGCGGTCAATCTCGACGGTGACCGGTCCCCGCATGAGCATGGCACTGACCTTGGTTATCTTTTTGCCCGGCAGAATGCCCAGGGCGTTAAGCCTGTTGACCAGCCCGCGCCCGCCTCTAAGCTGGAGCACGGTGCCGCGCTGTCCTCTTCGCATCTGAACCAGGGTGGTTGGCTCTTTATCCATTTGCTCTACAATCCTTTGTTATCTCTGTCTAATTTTCGGGTGCAAAAAATATTATTCTTCGAGACACTTGTCCGGGCAGCCCTCGGGGATTTCGCCGTAGTTGGCGTAGCGGTCGAACATCTTGAGCCAGTAGGGCTGGACCTTGGGGCGGCTCAGGACGAAGTCGATGAATTTGGCCAGCCTTTTCTGGGTGAGGGGGCTGATGGCGTGTTCCATCTTGCAAGCGTCCTCGGCAGCCGTCTCGGCATTGACGATGAGTATCTCTTCCAGGAAGCGGCGCAGCGCTTCGTGGCGGCGGAAGACGTCCCGGGCCACCTTTTCGCCGTCCGGGGTGAGCTGCACCCGCCCGTAGCGCTGGTGTTCCACCAGGCCTTCGTCGGAGAGCTTTTTGAGGGCGCCGGTGACGCTGGGCATCTTCACCCCCAGGGCCTTGCTCATCTGGCTGACCCTGACGGCCTGTTTGCCTTCGCGCAGCATGATTATGGATTCCAGGTAGTCTTCCATGCTGGCGGTCGGTTTGTTTTCCATCATAGTTTCCTCAAAAAAGTTAGTCTCGCCAAACATTTCATTATAGCATACCTGGGGAGGTTGTCAAGTTTTTGCTTTGGAGGGTCTCCACCCCACATCCCCGCCTTGTTTAGCGCAGGTCTTTCTGTCCCACCCAGCCCGCCCTAATGAGTAAACTCCTTAACCTGGTGTGGTTTCCGCCCTTCCACACCCCGTTTTTGGGGGGATTCTCCACCCCACCCTGATTTTATCTATTCCCGCCCGCCGCCCTTTAAGGTAAAGAGGGGTTTCACCCCTCTTAGACTCCCCAGAAAGCTTGGAACTCAATAGGGGTTTAGCCTGCATATAGTTTGGGGGAGTTGAAGAGGGGGCGTAGCCCCCTCTGGAAGAGACCTTTGTGGTTGGGT
>CAYQPY010000120.1:0-3207 GCA_964419705.1 uncultured Dehalococcoidales bacterium | reverse complement strand
GGGTTTTGCTGGGGGCATTCGCCCCCTCTTTACCTTAAAAGGGCGGCGGGTGGGAATAGATAAAATCGGGGTGGGGTGGGACGAAAGACTTGGGGGATGGGGAAATAGAAAGGAGGGCGAATGTTAAAAAGGGCTTAGAGCAGCGTGCCCTGCGGCGGTTTTTTGTTGTAGGGCAGGCCCAGGTGTTCGTAGGCGACCTGGGTGGCTAAGCGGCCTCGCGGCGTTCTTTCCAGGAAGCCGAGCTGCAAAAGGTAAGGCTCATAGACATCCATAATCGTATCCGCCTCCTCGCTGATGGCGGCGGCGATGGTATCCAGCCCCACCGGCCCCCCGTTGAACTTTTCGACGATGGTGCGCAGCACCTTGTGGTCTACCTCGTCCAGCCCGATGTTGTCGACTTCGAGCTTGGATAAAGCCTCGACGGCTACCGGCTGGGTAGCCACGCCCTCGGCCTTCACCTGGGCGTAGTCCCTGACCCTTTTCAGCAGGCGGTTGGCCACGCGCGGGGTGCCCCGGGCGCGGCGGGCTATCTCGCTCAAGCCCTCTCCCTCCGCCTTTACCTCCAGGATAGCCGCCGAGCGCTTGAGGATAGTCTTAATCGACGGCTCATCGTAGAAATCGAGGCGGTAAACGGCGCCGAAGCGGTCTCGCAGTGGCGGGCTGAGCAGGGCGAAGCGGGTGGTGGCGCCGATGAGGGTAAAGTCGGGCAGGTTCAGGCGCAGGCTGCGGGCGCCCGCCCCCTTGCCGATAACGATATCCAGCCCGAAGTCCTCCATGGCCGGATAGAGCACCTCTTCCACCGCGCGGTTGAGGCGGTGAATTTCGTCGATAAAGAGTACGTCGTGGCTGTGCAAATTGGTGAGGATAGCCGCCAGGTCTCCCGTGCGCTCCACCGCGGGCCCCGAGGTAATCCTGAGGTTGACCCCCATCTCGGCGGCGATGATGTAGGCCAGGGTGGTCTTGCCCAGCCCGGGCGGCCCGTAGAGCAGGACGTGGTCCAGCGCATCGCCCCGGCCTTTAGCCGCGGCGATGGCTATCTTCAGGTTTTCCTTGACCTTGTCCTGCCCGGTGAAGTCGTCAAAGCGGCGGGGGCGGAGGCTGGTGTCAAGGGTGGTGTCCTCGGTTTTGGGCTTGCCGGAAACAATGCGCTCTATTTCTTCGTCCTCCCTGGCTCATTATAGCACATAAAATTTAAGCTAAAACAAAGAGCCGCCTCTTTCTCGGGCGGCTCGGTTTTAACTCAAAGTCAGCGCGGGTGCTAGGCGCTCTCCGGCTCTTTTGGCTCTCCGGGCTCCTCGGCCTCTTTGGTCTCTTCAGGCTCCTCGGTAGCCTTAGCCTCAGCTTTAGGAGCCTTGTCTTCTTCTTCCTCTTTAGCCTCTGCCTTGGGGGCTTCAACTTTGGCTTCCAGGCTCGGCATCTCTTCGCCTTCAATGGTGGGCAGTGCTTTTTCGCTGGCTTCCAGGCTCGGCATTTCCTCGCCTTCGAGGGCTGTCATTTCTTCTTCGCCGGCTTCCAGTTCAGGCTCGTCCTCGGAGACCTTGCTGTAGGCGGGAATGAGCTTGCCGATGATAACGTTCTCTTTAAGCCCGACCAGGCGGTCGATTTCGCCCTTGACGGCGGCTTCGGTAAGCACGCGGGTCGTCTCCTGGAAGGAAGCGGCCGCCAGCCAGCTGTCGGTATTGAGCGAGGCTCTGGTTATGCCCATCAGCACCGAGTGCGCTGTGGCGGGCTCGCCCCCCTCTGCCAGCACCTTGGCGTTGATGTCCTCGTAGCGGAAGATGTCTATCAGCTCGCCGGGCACCAGGTCGGTGTCCCCCGAGGAATCGATGCGCACCTTGGAGAGCATGCGATGAACGATAACCTCGATGTGCTTATCGTTTATGTTGACGCCCTGGGAGCGGTAGACCTTCTGCACCTCGTCCACCAGGTACTGCTGGGCGGCTTCCTTGCCCAGAATATGCAGTATATCCTGGGGGTTGATAGAGCCCTCGGTGAGCTGCTGCCCCGCCTTGATGTGCTCCTTGTCCTGCACCCTTATGTGGGCGCTGGCGGGCACGGCGTACTCCTGTTGCTGCTCCTCCATGTAGCTGATAACCAGTTGCTCGTCTTCAATAGTTACTTCGCCGGCGACGCGCGCCAGGATGGGCTTGTCCTCGGTGGCCAGCTCGGCGGCTTCGGCTTTAGCCTTGGCTTCATCTTTGGCTTTGGCTTTAGTTTTAGTCTTGGCTTTGGTCTTGGTTTTTTTCGCCTTCGGCGGGTCGGCCAGCACGGCGCCGATTTCCACCGACTGCCCGTTCTTGACAGTCGCCTTCCAGCCTTTCGGCAGCGGGTATTCGTCGCGGTAGACCTCGAAGCTGCTAACCTTTATCAGCTTGCCCTCGTCGTTATCGATAACCTCGGCGATGCCGTCTATTTCCGAGATGATAGCCTGGCCCTTGGGCGGCCTGGCCTCGAAAAGCTCTTCCACGCGGGGTAGACCGCTGGTGATATCCAGCCCCACCACCCCACCGGTGTGGAAGGTGCGCAGCGTGAGCTGGGTGCCCGGCTCGCCGATACTCTGGGCGGCGATTATGCCCACGGCGGTATTGAGCTCAACCAGGTGCCCGCGGGCAAGGTCACGCCCGTAGCAAAGCTGGCAGGCGCCGTGCCGGGAGTGGCAGCTTAAGGGTGAGCGCACCTGGACCTTGGTTATGCCGGCGTCAATAAGCTCTTTCGCCTTCTCCTCGTCGATTTCTTCGTTGCGGTCGACGATTACCTTCTTGGTCTTGGGCTTGACCACCTTGCTGGCGGCGAGACGGCCTACAATGCGTTCGGCCAGCGGGGGCAGCAGTTCGCCTTCCTTCGGCTCTGTTATCCAGAGGCCGTCGGTGGTGCCGCAGTCCTCTTCGCGGGTGATAACGTCCTGGGCGACATCGATAAGGCGTCGGGTGAGGTAGCCGCTGTCCGACGTCCGAAGTGCCGTATCGGCCAGGCCCTTGCGGGCGCCGTGGGTGGAGATGAAATACTCCAGCACGCTCAGGCCCTCGCGCAGCCCCGATTTAATGGGAAAGTCGATGATTTTACCCGCGGGGTCGGTCATCAGGCCGCGCATGCCCGCCATCTGCCTTATCTGGGAGATGTTACCCTTGGCTCCCGAGGTGGCCATCATATATATGCCGCCGTAGCGGTCGAGGGTCTTGGAGATGATATCGGTAATGCGGTCGGTAG
>CAYQPY010000119.1:0-3216 GCA_964419705.1 uncultured Dehalococcoidales bacterium | reverse complement strand
TTATGGGTAACAATCGGTATATCTATATGGGCAGTGGCTAACCTGGTTGTAACCGTAATCCTCTTAGCTGTCGCTGTCGGCGTCACCCTTCACATTGCCTTTATCCGAGTCAAAAAGAAGGACAAGCCAACCTGATACTGTTTCCCCATCCCCCCAGGTTGTTTTTCCCACACCAACCCACCCAGAAACGTCTCTCAAAAGGGGGCTACGCCCCCTCTTGGACTCCCCCCAATATGCAGAGCTAACGTACCCTCTGGGGGTGTTTAAGAGGGGGTTTCACCCCCTCTTTACCCTGCCCGGCAAGGGCGGCGGGCGGGTATAGATAAAATCGGGGTGGGGCGCAACCCCAAAGGGGGATATATAAGGGGTACCACCCTTATAGGGTGGGCAGGGTGGGAAAGAAAGACCTGCGCCAAACAAGGTGGCGGGGTTGCGTAACCCCCCAAAAGAAAGGGGGCATCTCTGCCCCCCAAATCTTTTTGTCATTGCGAGCCGAAGGCGAAGCAATCTCTCCACCTCATTTCCCCCTTTGAAAAAGGGGGATTAAGGGGGATTTTCCCCCACCCTACTTCCCGAAATTACGGAAAGCCAGCACCGCCGTTACCACCCCCACTACGGCAAAATACCGAATGCGAATCTACTATTTATGCCAGCTGTTATTCCTGGCCCCCACCGCCGCCAGCGGCGCCACCGCCAGCCAGAGGGTCAGCGTCACCAGCATCGCCCAGGCATAGCTGATGGTGTCCACGCCGACCTTGGGCGCAATCACCCCCCAGAGCAGCATGACGAAAAACGAACTCAAGAAAAACCCCGGTATAGCCGCGAAAATCCGAAAATAGCCCATCTTATTCCTCCTTTTTTATATTCTGCAGTTTTTGGTCGATTAAGGTGTCAACGCCCGAGTGCGCCGCCCCCCGCAACTCCTCCAGGGCATCGCGTTCGGTCTTGCCCGCGCTTATCACCACGGGCTCCCAGACGATGTAATAGTCCCCGTTTTCTTTGTCGTACTCAAACTTAATATCGTTCCTGACCACGGGTCACTCCTGATTACTCGGCCATCACGGCTTCGATTTCCTTGTAGGCGTCGCTGAGAATCTGACGAATTCTCTGCATCTTCTCGGCATTCTGGCCGCGCAAAGCACGCGACAAAAGGTGCTCCAGCGCGTGGTACTCCTTCATCATCATGGCCATCTTGCCGATGTTCTTAAAGCTCCACCGGCTCTTCATATGGCTCCTGACCTCGTCGGCGGAGTCCTTGCGCTCTTCGAGGAAGGCAAGCCCCTCTTCGGTGATAGTGTAGATTTTCTTGCCGTCCCTTTCGGCGGCTTCGGCGTAGCCCATCTCCTCCAGCATCTGCAGGGTGGGATATACCGCCCCCGGGCTGGGCGTATAAAGCCCGTGCGACATTTCCTCCAGCTCGCGGATAATTTCGTAGCCGTGCCTCGGCTTGTCTTTGAGCAGGTCCAGGATAACGTACTTCAGGTCTCCCTTCTGGAAAGAACTCTCGTGCGAGTGACGCTCTCCCCGGAACATACTTGCTTTGAATCTAAACATGTCAGTCTCCTTTACCCCTTGATATATCAGATAGTATCACGATATATCGTGATATATTATAATATTACTTTATCCCCTTGTCAAGGGGTCTGGGGAGCAATTTAGAAAAATTGGCTGGGGATAGCTCGGAATGCTGCTATACTATATTTATGCAACAGGATATTCGAATAAGGTATGAGGCTCAAGGAAAATGGCAGTAAGTCCTGATTTCTCGGAAAAGACAAAACAGACATTAGCGAAAAGGGCTGGGCAAGTCTGTTCAAATCCTGACTGTAGAAAGCCAACTAGCGGTCCGCATTCAGAAGCCGACAAATCAGTCAATCTTGGAGAAGCAGCCCACATCAAAGCTGCTCGTCAAAATCAGGCCAGATATGACCCTGATATGACTGACAAACAACGTAGCGACATTTCTAACGGTATCTGGCTATGCAGAGAATGTGCCAGAAAGATTGACCTTGATGAAGCAAAATATACGGTTCAACTTCTAATTGAATGGAAAGAAGGCCATGAGGAATGGATAGCAGCAGGAAAGCCTGCTGATGCGGGGCGAGAAGTGATCGTCAAGGATGGTGGAATAGGTAGTATAATTGATAATGAAGGCCCAGGCATAGGTGTTGATATTCAGCACAATGGTAAAGGGCCAGCTGAACGTATTGTCGTAGAAGGCAAAGGTGTTGGCGAAATTACTACCAATACTGGCCCGGGTACTGGGAAGAGAATAATTTCCACAGGAGGCGGTACTGCTTCAGAGAGCCATGTCATAGTTAATCAACCCGTCAACATGGCGGCTGGTATAATTTCAAGATTAGTGTTAAAAAATTGCGATAACTGCGGTAGGACAGTCCGATTTTCAAAGGTCATTCAGGGATTTGCGGGAGACGAAGAGCCTAAAGTAAATGTTAGGTGTCCACACTGTGGTGGCATAAATTCCGTTTGATTTTCACCTGTGTAATTTCAGTCTCACCCCGACATGATAAGCTGGGGCTAAACATAGATTAATAAATTTTTAGGAGGAATTGAAATGGCCACCAATTGGGAGAAGAACCTGGTAAGGAAACCCCACTACGAAGTCAGTGCCGGTGACATCAAAGGCCATCAATACCCCACCATGACCCTGATGAGCAGTGACCTCGTCCCCGGCAGCAACACCTATATCGAAGTCGGCTGGCTGTACGCAATGCCCGAGCCCAACCCCCACATCCACGAGCATGTCCATAAGGCAGGCTGTAACGAGATTGTCCTCCATATCGGCTCCGACCCCGATAACCCCGAAGACCTGGGAGGGGAGATAGAGTTCGTCGTCGGTGGCCAGCCACTGGTATTCAATACCACCTCGGGGCTGTTCATCCCCGCCGGCACCAAACACGGCCCGGTGACTTGGAAAAAATTCACCCGCCCTCATTTGCAGATGGCAATTGTCCTCGGCGCGGGCACCATGGCCGAAGCCGACCCGGGCGGGCATGTTAAGGAGAGGGGGGAGGCTTAGCCTCACGCCTTTTTCAGTTTCAATTGCGAGGTGCAGTTCGGGCACCGCGTAGCCTTAACCGGAATGGAGCTACGGCAGTAAGGACACTTTCTGGTCGTGGGCTCTTCTTCCTCTTTCTTTTTCATCAACTCGTCCATCTTATTCATAGGTCGAACGATAAGGAAAAAGATAACGGC
>CAYQPY010000118.1:0-3270 GCA_964419705.1 uncultured Dehalococcoidales bacterium | reverse complement strand
ATGCCGATATGGCCTATGATCATTAGAATGCTGGCAATCACCCGCCTTTTACGGTACCTGACCACGTCCTCGGCAGCCTTGGTGGTAAAGCCGGTGTTGGTGAAGGCGGAAAGCGACTGGAACATCGCCATCCCGGGCTCCATGCCCGTAAGCTGAAGGGCGATACTGCCCAGCTTGATTATAGCCAGGATAATAAGCACAATCGATGCCAACAGGAATATGTATAACAACATTTCAAGCCTCCTTGGGTTAAGGAATTAAGCCTAACTATACAACAAGTTTATCCAAGAGGGAAAGGGGAGAGGATGGCACCACCTGACCCCACCCTCTGGTTAGCGCACGTTGTTAAGTCCCACCCAACCCACCCACAAAGGTCTTTTCCAGAGGGGGCTATGCCCCCTCTTCAACTCCCCCAAAATATATGTGGAGTTGACGTCCCTTTTGGTTTATCAACTCTCCGGGGTGTTTAAGAGGGGTGAAACCCCTCTTTACCTTAAAAGGGTGGCGGGTGGGAAAAGATATAAAACGGGGTGGGGGGCTATAACTCCATTCGGAATTTGATAACGCTGTGGTAGAATATGGAATAGAGGAGAAGACTATGGCTGATACTAAACGGCGGAAAGAGTGCAATGAATGTGGCAAAGAATTCTATACTGACGACACAAAATGCCCATTCTGCGGGTCAACTAATATAAAAATATCTCTAACCGTTGGGGAAGGTAATATAACTCCTAAAAGTAGTCTCACCGCAACACACGAGTTTCGATGGAGTGGTACTGCGTGGACAATCCTCGGTATCTTCCTTACCTTATGGGCCACGACTCTCTTTGGACTTTGCGCTATGAATAACCTACCTTTTTGGGCAAATCTACTTATATCAATCGCTATTATGAGTTTGCTATTTCTTGTCATTTACGTTCTAAGACATGGAATCAACAAAATCCTAGACTGTATAGAACGTAAATTCACAGGGAAGAAGACATACCACAGTAACTAAGAAACGAAAATCTTAGCCGCCATCTCGGCCAGCTTCATCACGAAACCGGGAATAATGCCCATAATCAGGACACCGAGGCAGGAGAGGCCTAAAGCCACCCTTAAAGCGATGGAGGAGGGTACCTTGGTCGCGGAGGCGGGCTTGCCCGTCCACATCACCTTGACCACGCGCAGATAGTAGTAAGCCGATATGACGCTGTTGATGACGGCGATAATGACCAGCCAGAGCAGGCCGTGTTGCGCCGCCCCGCTGAAGATATAAAACTTGGCCATGAAGCCGGCGGCGGGGGGCATACCGATAAGGGAGATGAGGCAGAGGGTCAGGGCTAAAGCCAGCAGCGGCGCGCGCTTGCCCATACCCGTGTAGTCTTTAATTAAATCGCTATCGACCTTGCCCGATATGGCGATGATGACGGTGAAAGCGCCCAGGTTGGTCAGGGCGTAGCTGGCCAGGAAGAAGAGCAGCCCGCTCTGGCCGGCAAAGACCGATGAGTCGCTTAATACCGGTGAGACAAAGCCCACCGTAGCCAGGCCCACCATGAGGTAGCCCGCCTGGGCGATGCTGGAGTAACCGAGCATACGCTTGATGTTGGTCTGGGTGAGGGCGATGATATTGCCCACCGTCATGCCGACGGCAGCTAAAATAGCGAAGACCATGCCCCAGTCGAGGCTGAGCCATTCGGGCAGGCTGAAGGCAGAGAAGAAGACCCTTAAGATTATGGCGTAGCCAGCCGCCTTGCTGGCTACGGAGAGATAGGCGGTGATGGGGGTGGGGGCGCCTTCATAGACATCGGGCACCCACATATGGAAGGGCACGGCGGCAATCTTGAAGCCGAAGCCGGCGATGATGAGCACAATGCCCGCGATAAGGCCGGGGCTGGCCAGCACGCCCGAAAGCGACATGCTTTGAATAGCCGCCGCGATATCGCCCAGTTGCGTCTGGCCGGTGAAGCCGAAGATAAGCGCCATGCCGAAGAGCAAAACCGCCGAAGCCACCGCGCCCAATAGCAGGTATTTTAAGGCAGCCTCGGTGGACTTGGGGTCTTTGAGAAAGCCGACCAGGACATAGAGCGATATGCTGGTAAGCTCTAAAGCGATATAGATGGAGATAAGCTCGGTGGTGGCCGCCATGAGCATCATGCCCAGCGCCGAGATAAGCACCAGGGCGTAGTATTCCCCCTGGCAGCGCTTAATCTTGGAGACATAGTCCGTCGAGGCTAAAATGACCAGGGCGGCGATGACCAAAAAGAGCAGCTTGAAGAAAATAGCAAAATTGTCCACCGCCAGCATGTCGTTGAAGATGGACTGCGAATTGCCGCCCCACATGGCTACAGCGAAGCCCGCCGATACCACGATGCCGGCGATGCTGACCGCCGCCAGCCACCACTTCTGCTTAACGAAAAGGTCGAGCAGGATGACGACGAGAGCCGTCGCCGCCAGTGTCAGCTCCGGTATGAGCAGCTCGAAATTCAACATGCTTTATCCACCCAATAACCCTATCACGGGCGCAACGCCCATTTTAATAATATCGGTTAGAATGGCCGGGTATATGCCGACCCCCATAATCACGGCCACGAAGGCGAACATATAGACGCGGTCTAAAACGCTGGCGTCCTTGACCTTAGCGAATTTCTTGAGCGGCTCGCCGTAGAAGACCCTTTGCAGCATCCAGAGGATATAGCCGGCGGTAATGACGATACCGAGCACGCCCAGGATGGTGGCCACCTGGATGCCGGCGACGGCGCTGCTGGTGAAGCTGCCGACAAATACCAGGAACTCGGCGGCAAAGCCGCTGGTGGTGGGCAGCCCCAGCGAAGCCACCCCCGCTATCGAGAAGACGACGACGATAATCGGCATCTGCCGCGCCAGGCCGCCCAGCTTTCTTAAATCTCTTTCGCCGGTGTTATGCATCACCAGCCCGGCCATGGCAAAGAGCAGGCCGGTGATGACGCCGTGGCTGAACATCTGCAAAGCGGCGCCGGTCATGCTCACCTGCCCCAGGGCAAAGACGCCCAAGAGGACATAGCCCATGTGGCTGATGCTGCTGTACGCAATGAGCCTCTTTAAGTCGGTCTGGCGCAGGGTAACCGCCGCCCCGTAGAGGACGCTGATGACGGCCAGTATTATCAGGCCGAGGGCGTGCTCCTGGGCGACACCGGGGAAGATAGAGACGCAGACCCGAATCATGCCGTAGCCGCCCATCTTCAGCAACGCCCCCGCCAGCACCACGCTTACCGCCGTCGGGGCGTCGGTGTGGGCGTCGGGCAGCCAGCT
>CAYQPY010000117.1:0-3274 GCA_964419705.1 uncultured Dehalococcoidales bacterium | reverse complement strand
AGCAGTGGTTCGACTACTGGGTCGAGGAGCGCCTCAACTGGTACGTGAGCCTGGGCATAAAGAAGGAAAACCTGAAGCTGCGCGAGCATACTAAAGAAGAGCTGGCGCACTACGCGCGGGAGTGCTACGACATCGATTACCTCTACCCGATGGGCTGGGCGGAGATGGAGGGGGTGGCTAACCGCGGCAACTTCGACCTGGTGCAGCACGCCCAGTCCAGCGGCAAGGGACTGAACTACTACGACGAGGAAACCAAAGAGCATATCGTCCCCTATATCATCGAGCCCTCGGCGGGGGTCGACCGTACTGCTTTAGCCGTACTCTGTGACGCCTATGACGAAGATGTCGCCGACGGCGAAGCCCGCGTGCTGCTCCACCTCCACCCCTCCATAGCCCCCATCAAGGTGGCGGTCTTGCCCTTAAGTCGCAAAGAGACCCTTGCCCCCCTGTCTAAAGAGGTCTACGCCGAGCTGCGCCAGCACTGGATGACGAGCTTCGACGAAGCCCAGTCAATCGGGCGGCGTTACCGCCGCCAGGACGAAATCGGCACGCCGTTTTGCGTCACCATCGATTTCGAATCACTAGAAGACAAACAGGTCACCATCCGCGAGCGCGACAGCCTGAGACAGATACGGGTGCCTATCGAGAGCCTGAAGGACACTTTGCAGGCCAAGCTGGATGGGGAAGACCTCTTCGTTTTGCCTGAGGGGGGGAAGATATGGAAAGAGGGATAGGGATTTATCTATTCCCGCCCGCTGCCCTTTAAGGTAAAGAGGGGTTGCACCCCTCTTTAACACCCTGCATAATACCTTTTTCTCCATCCACTCTCTTGCTTGACGTGGTAAAATGCCAGGGGAGTACATCTTGAAAATCATCCACTTTGCCGACCTGCACCTCGGCGTTGAAAGCTACGGGCGTATAAATCCAGAAACCGGACTATCCACACGCCTTGAGGACTTCCTCAAAGCCCTCGACAAGGTTGTGGACTACGCCATAGACAATAAAATCGACCTGGTGCTTTTCTGCGGCGATGCCTACAAGAGCCGCGAGCCTACCCAGACCCAGCAGCGCGAGTTCGCTAAAAGAATTTATCGTTTATCCACCAGCGGCATTCCCATATTTCTCTTAATCGGCAACCACGACTTGCCCAACGCCATTGGCAAAGCCACCACCACCGAAATCTTCGATACCCTGACGGTGAAAAACGTCTATGTCTCCAACCGCCCCGAGGTTCATCGCATTCCCACCGCCAGCGGGGATATCCAGGTTGTCTCGCTGCCCTGGCTGAGGCGCAGCGCTCTGTTAACCAAAGAGGATAGCAAGAACCTCACCTTCGAGCAGATAAACCAGCGATTGCAGGCGGCGATGACCGAGGTTATCGCCAATAAAGCAAAAGAGCTCGACCCCGAGCTGCCCGCCGTGCTGGCGGCGCACGTTTGGGTGACCGGGGCTAAGGTAGGCTCGGAGAGCTCGATGACCATCGGGCAGGAGCACGCCCTGATGGTGAGCAACGTTATTCATCCCGCCTTCGACTATATCGCCCTGGGGCATATCCACAAGCACCAGGTCTTAAACGATAATCCGCCCGTGGTCTATGCTGGTAGCCTGGAGAGGCTGGATTTCGGCGAGGCGGACGACGAGAAGGGATTTTACCTGGTGGAGATTGAGCCCGATGGAGAGGCGGGCAGGAGGCGGACAAGCTTCGACTTTCACCCGCTGGAGGGACGCCGCTTCGTCACCGTCGGCGTTAAGATTGAGCCCGATGATATCGAGCCGACGGCCATCGTGCTTAGAGCTATCGTTGAACAACAGGACAGTATCAAAGACGCTATCGTGCGGCTTCAGGTCAGCCTGCCCGCTGAGCTGGAAGGGCAGCTCAGGGACGGCGACATCAGGAATGCATTGAAAGATGCCCACTACTTCACCATCGCCAAGGAAATCAGGCGGGAAACGCGGGTGAGGCTGGGGGAGGGGACAGCCGAGGAGATTACACCCACCCAGGCCCTTAAAGCCTACCTGGAATCGAAAAAGGTGTCCGCGGAGCGGGCTAATGTCCTGCAGGAATATGGGGAGAGGCTGATAGAGGAGCAAGGAAGCGGGCAGCTTTAAGGCTACTGCATTTGTTCGACCAGGTGAGCTCGTTGGCGCTCATCGCTGGCGGGTAAATCAACCTAGGTCAAATCACATATTACAGGCGACAACTTGCTTGACTTATATCTCGCAGTCGGCTAAACTAAACTTTGGGCATTACCCGATAACACTGGCAGTCGGAGCTGAGAACTTTCCCCTTAAAGTCTCAGCTTCATTGTGGAAAAAACAAGGTTTTGATGAAGATTGCTATAAGCGGTAAGGGTGGAGTGGGGAAGACTATGTTAGCCTCTCTCCTTTCCCGAACTTTCGCTGAGGCTAGCTACGGTGTTTTAGCCATAGATGCCGACCCTGATGCCAATCTGGCGGCCACCCTCGGTTTTCCCCATGCCGAGAAGATAACCCCTATATCCGAGATGAACGAGCTCATCGAGGAGCGCACGGGCGTGCCCGTGGGTAAGTCACCGAGCTTTTTCAAGCTGAATCCCAAAGTGGACGATTTGCCCGAAAAGTATTCCCTCAAATATAATGGCATTAGGCTAATGGTGATGGGGCGGGTGAAACAGGGAGGCACCGGTTGCTACTGCCCCGAAAACGCCCTGTTGAAGGCGCTGATTACGTACCTGCTTTTGAGGAGAGATGAGGTCGTTATCCTGGATATGGAGGCCGGTATCGAGCACCTGGGCCGAGCCACGGCTACTGCGGTAGATATATTGATTGTAGTCGTTGAGCCGGGCCGACGTAGTATCGAGAGCGCCCGCCGAATCGCCATCCTGGCTCAGGAAATCGGCCTGAACAACATCGCTATTGTGGCTAACAAGGTGCGCAGCCAGCCCGAGAAGGAGTTCATCATTTCCAGCCTGCCCGAGTTTAAGTTCCTCGGTTTTATCCCCTACGACCAGGCCCTGGTCGACGCCGACCTGGCCAATCTCCCCATCCTCGATGCCAGTCCCAAGGTGGCTGGCGAAGTCAGGAATATCTATAAAGCCCTGCTTTCCGCCGTTGAGGCGTCAGGGAAAACAAAATAGCCTAAATAATAATAAATGAGGAGGTTCCCGTGGCCTACGATGCAGTAAAAATGAAGGACTGGCAGATTTCGGAGGCGGCTGAAGAGAAAATGCCCACCCCCGACCAGTGGCGGGAGAAGCTGAATCTGCAGAAGGACGAGGTTATCCCCTACGGACGG
>CAYQPY010000116.1:0-3346 GCA_964419705.1 uncultured Dehalococcoidales bacterium | reverse complement strand
CTGCAGCGCGACCGCCACGCCCAGTTCGTGACCACTCTGGCCATAGTCGCCAGCTCGCTGGAGAAATTCGCCACCGAGATTCGGGGGCTGCAAAAGACCGAGACCAGGGAGGTGGAAGAGCCCTTTGCCAGCGGCCAGACCGGCTCTTCAGCGATGCCCCACAAGCGCAACCCTGAGCTTTGCGAGCGCGTCTGCGGCATTTCCCGCCTGGTGCGGGGCTACGCCCTGACCTCGATGGAGAATATCGCCCTCTGGCACGAGCGGGATATCAGCCATTCCTCCGCCGAGCGCATTATATTGCCTGACTCCTGCCTGGTGCTGGACTACGCGCTGAGCATATTCACCTCGGTGGTGAAGGGGCTTACGGTCTTCCCGCCAAAGATGAAGAAGGACATGGAATTGACCAAGGGCTTAATCTTCTCCCAGCGGGTTATGCTGGCCCTTATCGATAAGGGCCTGAGCCGACAGGAGGCTTACAAGATGGTGCAGCGCAACGCCATGAAGGCCTGGAAGGGGAGCAAGAACTTCCTGACCCTGCTCAAGGCCGACGCCGAGGTTGGCGCCGTCCTGCCTGCCGATGAGCTTGAGCCCCTTTTCGACGAGCAGTACTACCTGCGCTATATGGACATTATCTTCGGACGTCTGGGTTTGACCGAATCTCAGTGGCAAGGAGATATGGCGGGGCCTTCAGAATTTGCCCCCCGCTCGATATGATTCGATATGATGACTGATTCTTCCGTTTTGCTGAAGACAGAGTTGCCCCTGCCCATGTTCGTCAAGGGCAAGGTGCGCGATAGCTACGACCTGGGCGAGCGGCTGCTCATCGTCGCCACCGACCGAATCTCCGCCTTCGACGTTATCCTGCCCTGCGGCATCCCCAATAAGGGGCGGGTGCTTAATAAGCTCTCCGCCTTCTGGTTCAACCAGACAAAAGAGTTTATGCCCAACCACATGATAGAGCCCATCAATGACGTTAGCTCCCTTAAAGCCTACCTCCCCGAGGGCAGTGACTTTAGCCCTCCCGCCTACCTGGCGGGGCGGTCCATGGTGGTCAAAAAGGTGAAGCGCATCATGGTGGAGTGCGTGGTGCGGGGCTATCTGGCCGGCTCGGCCTGGGAGGAATACCGTGAACGGGGCACTATCTCCGGCCTAAAGATAACCAGGGGACTGAAAGAGAGCCAGGAGTTGCCCCAACCCCTGTTCACCCCCACCACCAAGGCGGAAGAGGGCCATGACCTGCCCATGTCCCGTAAAGAGATGGCCAAGATGGTCGGCGAGTCACTAGCCGACGAGTTGGAGGAGAAGAGCCTGGCCATCTATAACTACGCCCGCGGCTACGCCATCGCCCGGGGCATTATCCTGGCCGACACCAAGTTCGAGTTCGGGCGGGACGGCGATAAGCTGGTCATCATCGACGAGATGTTGACCCCCGATTCATCCCGTATCTGGGAGGTCGACCTCTATAAAGTGGGCCAGTCGCAGCCCAGCTTCGATAAACAGCCGGTCAGAGACTGGCTCGCCCGTTCGGGGTGGGATAAAAAGCCCCCCGCCCCCATGCTCCCCCCCGATGTTATCGAGGCTACCGCTCGCAGGTACGAGCGGGCTTACGAGAGGTTGACCGGAAGTAAACTTAGCGATTAAAACCTTAATCTGGTAACAGGAGAAGTAATATGGCTGAAGAGAAGGAAATCCCCGAATACTATTCCGACCACTTCATGATTGCCGGTGGTGCCTACGGCGCGGTGATTAACTTTGCCAAGAGCCCCCCCGAGCCCGGCCCCGGCAAGACGCCGGAGACGGTAGCCAGGGTTCGGATGAGCTACGAGCACATCAAGACCCTGACCTTCGTTATGGCCCGCCACCTTAAGAAGGTGGAGAGGGAGAATGCCGTCTCCTACCCCATCCCGGTCAAGGTGCTTTCGGGACTGGGTATAGCCAAGGAAGACTGGGACGGCTTCTGGGAAAGCTCCAACTTTCCGCTTTGAGTCAGGGGACTAGCGGGGGTAGACCCGCCCCTCGATACCCGACTCCATGAGCGCATCCTCGGCGAGGTAAAGACGGCCGTCCTCGGTGCTCTTTACGGCTCCCGCCTTTACCAGCGCGCTCATGGCGTAGGGCTTAAAATCGCGCCCGTGGAACATCCCTTCCATAACGCCGTGCGACCCGAGTCCCAGCTCGTCAATCGTCTTGGCCGTCTTCTTATCGAGGGCGCTGTTCTGGCGGAAAATGGCTATTACCTGTCGGATGGCTCTTTTCAGGCGCCAGCGGGGGATGACGAATAGTCCCAGCAGGAGCAGGATAAGAATCAGGACTATTGCGGCCAGGGTGTATAGATTCAGCGCTAATCCTCCAGCAAGCCCTTGGTGGTAGGCAGCTCGCCCGCCAGCCTCTCATCGACGCTAGTGGCGATGTCCAGCGCTCGGCCCAGTGCTTTGAATAGGGCTTCCGCCTTGTGGTGGTCGTTAACGCCGTAGAGAATGCGGGCGTGCAGGTTGAGCCTGGCTTCGATAGCCAGTGATTCGAGGAAATGGCGGATGAGGTCGGTGGCGAAGCCGAGCATGTCGTTATCGGCAAAGGGCAAGTCGAGCACGGTGTAACCCCTCCCGCTGATATCCACCGCCACCGCCGCCATGGCGTCGTCCATGGGCACGGCGGCATCGCCCATCCGGATAATGCTCCGCTTTTCTCCCAGCGCTTCGCCCAGGGCTTTGCCCAGGCAGATGGCGACGTCCTCGGCAACGTGGTGCTGGTCATCGCCGCTGGCGGTAATCTTGAGGTCGAAGCGGCCGTGCTGCGCCATCTGCGACAGCAGGTGGTCGAGCATCTTGATGCCGGTGCTTATCTGCCATCGGCCGCTGCCGTCGAGCTTCAGCTCCAGGCTGACCCTGGTTTCTTTGCTCTCTCTTTTAATAATGGCTTCTCTGGGCTTCTTCATCTCTTCGACCCCAGTTTAACACATTTCGGAGCGTTTATTAATCCCCCCCGACCTCTTTCAACGCTTTAATCACGGCGTTGGTGTGTTCGGGCCGCCCCACGCTGATGCGGAGGGAGTTTTGCAATAACGGTATGTCGAAGTAGCGGATCAATATCCCCCGCTCCTCCAGTTTCTTCTGGATTTCGGCGGCTTTGCCGTTGAGCACGTGGCAGAAGACGAAGTTGGCTTGAGAGGGGAAGGGTTTCACCCAGTCCAGCTTAGCTAACTCGTCGAACAAACGGTCTCTTTCGGCGACGATGGCTTTCACGTTTTCCATCAGGTAGTCGATGTCTTTCAGCGATTCGCGCACCGCCACCCGGGCGGCGATATTCACGTTATAGGGCTGTTTGATTGTCTGCAGGTATCCCACAA
>CAYQPY010000115.1:0-3350 GCA_964419705.1 uncultured Dehalococcoidales bacterium | reverse complement strand
TCAGCTGGGGCAATCCGGAAAAGCCCGACCGGCTCGGCGGGCTGGTGCGGGCGGCGCAGGGCTGCTACCACGCCGCTTTGGATTACGGGACGCCCTTTATCTCGGGTAAGGACAGCCTCTACAACGAGTACGAGACGGAAAAGGAGAGCATCTGCGTTCCCCCCACCCTGCTCATCTCGGCGATGGCGGTGATGAAGGACGTTACCAAAGCGGTATCAATGGACGCTAAAAAGGTGGGCGACCTTCTCTATATCGTGGGCATGACCTATAACGAAATGGGCGGCTCGCACTACTACGCCGTCCGCGGCGCGATGGGCAACCGCGTGCCCCAGGTCAGCCCCAAGCGGGGCAAGAAGCTGATGGATAGTTTGAGTGCGGCGATGGATAAGGGTCTGGTGAAAGCCTGCCACGACCTGAGCGAGGGGGGAATCGGGGTGACGGCGGCGGAGATGGGCTTTGCCGGTGGGGTGGGGATAACAATTGATTTAAACAAAGTGCCTCTGGGCGAGAATATCAACCGCAACGATACCATCCTCTTTTCCGAGTCCAACACCCGCTTCCTGGTCGAGGTGGCGCCCGAAGACGCCAAACGCTTTGAGGGGGCTCTGGGGGAAAACGTTTGCGCCGCTATCGGGGAGTTTACCGGGGACGATAGACTGCAAGTTTACGGCATCGAGGGGGAGAAGGTGGTTTCCGCCCCCCTGGCCGAATTGAAGGAGGTCTGGCAGAAGCCGTTGCGCTGGTGAAAATATGGCTGAAGTAAGAACTTTAATCCTGAGGGCACCGGGGACGAACTGCGACGTTGAGACCGCCTTCGCCTTCGAGCAGGCGGGGGCAGATGTAAGCTCGGCGCACGTCAACGAGTTGGTCAGAAAAGATAAGCGCATCGCCGACTACCAGATACTGGTCGTGCCCGGCGGTTTTACCTACGGCGACGATATCTCGGCGGGCAAGATACTGGCTAACGAGCTCAAGCTGAAGCTGGGCGATGACATCCAAAGGTTCGTGGGGGGTGGGGGCTTGATACTGGGGATTTGCAACGGCTTCCAGGTCCTGGTGAAGGCGGGTATCTTGCCTCAATCGGCGGACGCCAGTCAGAAGCTGACGCTGGCCGGCAACGACTCCAGCCGCTTCGAGTGCCGCTGGGTATATTTGAACGTTGATAAGCAAAGTCCCTGCGTTTTTACCAAAGGTATAGATTCGCTCTACCTGCCCATAGCCCATGGCGAAGGCAAGGTGGTGGCCGAGCCGAAGGCGTTGGCTGGCTTAAAAGTTGTCCTCCGCTACGCCGATAAGGACGGTAATGTCAGCGCCGACTATCCCCACAACCCCAACGGCTCGGCGGACAGCATCGCCGGCATCTGCGATAGCTCCGGGCGTATCTTCGCCCTGATGCCCCACCCCGAAAGGTTTCTGCGCTGGACGCAGCACCCGCGCTGGGTGAGGGAGGCCAGCCGGGAGTGGGGTGACGGCTTCGGCATCTTCCGCAACGCCGTGGAGTGGGTCAGGAGTGCCTGAAAAGACCTATCTCGCCTCCTGGAGCGGGGGCAAAGACAGCTGCTTCGCCTGCTACCTGGCGCTGGCCCAGGGCTACAAAATCTCTCACCTGGTCAACTTTATCTCTCAGCAGTATAAACGGGTGAGCTTTCACGGCACGGAAAAGCGCATGATTCAGCTACAGAGCCGGTCCATCGGCATACCCGTCTTGCAGAAGGAGACTACCCCCGATGGCTATGAGCAGGAGTTCAAGGAAGCCGTTCGGGCTCTGCTCCCCGCAGGCATAAAGGGGATGGTCTTCGGCGACATCTACCTCGACGAGCACAAAGAGTGGGTGGAGAGGGTCTGCGCCGAGCTGGGTATCGAAGCCGTCGAGCCGCTGTGGGGAAAGAGCACGGAAAGCGTCCTCACCGGCTTTATCGAGGCTGGCTTTGAAGCTATTGTCGTCGGCGCACAGGCGAAACTTATCGATGAGGAGTGGGTGGGGAGGGGGGTGGACATCGATTTTATGAATTATCTCAAGGCTAAGGATATCGACCTCTGTGGCGAGAACGGTGAGTACCATACCCTGGTGGTCGGGGGACCTTTGTTTAAGAGGAAGATAGAGATAACCGAGAGCCGCACCATCAGGCGGGACGGCTACTGGTTTCTGGACACCGTTAACTACAGACTCATTTGATATCACCACCGACTTAATATTCAAGGCGATGATTTGACAGAAGCGTTATATCGCTTGTAATATAACATAGGCCAGCTAAGAGAGAAAAAATGAGCGAGATACCGAGATTCAGACCGAAGAAGACGGAGCACTTTTCCCGCCACCCCGCCCCGGGGCGCCGAGTAAGGGGACGGATATGGCTGGAGCGCGACGGCGAGCTTTATATGGGGTGGGGGAGGGCTATGCTCCTGGAGAGAATCGATAAGTACGGCTCCATCGCCGCCGCCGCCCGTTCCATGAAGCTGGGCTACCGCAACGCCTGGCTCTGGATTGAATCGGCTAACCGGCTGGCGCCTTCGCCGCTGGTGGAGAAGACGGCCGGTGGGGTGGGGGGAGGCTATGCCCGCCTGACCGACGAAGGGCGTAAGGCGGTTAAAGATTACAAGCAACTACATAACAGGTTCGAGGACTTTATCGAGCAGTCCGCCTGATTTTTTTGTCAGAGGCTATATCCGAGCTGACCTAGAAAGCAAAAGAATGCGAAAACTACTTCTATTACTCTTGGCCGGGTTATTGTTTCTGGTTCCCGTCGGTGGGTGCGCTGAACAAGAAGAAATGCCCATCGGCATGGCGGTGGAGTTTATGGACCACGCCGCCTGCGCTTACATCGCCCAGGATATGGGGTGGTACGAGGAGGAAGGCCTGGAGCTGACCGCCTACGATAGCTATGTCACCGGCATGGCTCTGGCCGCCGCACTGGGGCGGGATGAGGTCAGTGTCGCCTATATCTGCCTGATTCCGGCGATAAACGTCTATGCCAATGCGGGGGTGCCCATAAAAATCGTGGCCGGGACGCATAAATACGGCTACGGGCTGGTGGTCAATCCCGATAAGATACAAACAGTGTACGACTTGGAAGACTCCGACATCCGTATCGGCTGCGTCAGAGAAGGCGGCGCCGTTGACGTGCTGCTGCACAAGACGATGGACGAATACGGCCTGGATGAAACCAAGGTGATAGCTAATATCCAGCGCATGAATCCGGCTCAGATAGCCCTCTCCATAGGCATGGGGCAGTTGGACGCCGCCTTTCTCCCCGAACAGTGGGCAACCATGGCCGAGGACTTCGGCTTCGAGATGCTGTTCCAAAGCCAGGATATCTGGCCCGATATGCAGGGCAGAGTGCTGGTGGTCA
>CAYQPY010000114.1:0-3458 GCA_964419705.1 uncultured Dehalococcoidales bacterium | reverse complement strand
CGCAACCAACCGCCTGGAGAGCCGCCAGCGCTGGATGCTCAGCGGGCTTTCCACCAAGGGCAAGCTGGTGGTGGATTCGGGGGCGGTGCTGGCGCTGAAAGACCAGAAGCGGAGCCTGCTGGCGGCGGGCATAAAAGACATCGAGGGCAGGTTCAGGCGCGGCGACATCGTCAACATCTGCGACGCCGAGGGCTGTCGTCTGGCTTGCGGCATCACCAACTACAGCTCGAAGGACATCGCCGTCATCAAGGGTGCTCACTCGGAGAAGATTGCCGCCCTTCTCGGCTACGATTACGGCTCAGAGGTGGTGCACCGTAATAACCTGGTAGTGGTCTAGAATATGGTAGTAGTTTAGAGACGTATGCCTAAAGTATGCGTGGGGAAAATCCATTTTGCCGGCGATAAACAGGACGCCGTCGGAGTTAAATATCGTTTCTATGTCGAATCGCCGGCGGGCTGGCGGGGTGAGTTCACCCCCCAGAACCAGCGACGCTTTAGCGACGGCGACGGCTATATAATCGAACTGGAAGACGGGCGTCAGGGCGAATGCTATATCCGTAAGATGGTCAATCGGGTGATTGCCACCGTGCCGCCGGTTTACAGCTACTATTTCCGGGGCAGCGGGCGGCTCGAAAAGACGACGGAGTAGGGAGGTAGCTATGACCTCAGCCAAAGGGGAACTGGAAACCAAGGCCAAGGCGGCCAAGGCGGCTTCGCGCCGCATGGCTTACCTCTCGGCGGAAATCAAGGACAAAGCTTTACATAACATTTCAGCCGACATAAAAGCCAAGCAGAAAGAAATACTGGCGGCGAACCAGATCGACTATAAAGAGGCTCAAGCCTCGGGGATGAACGCCGCCATGCTCGACAGGCTGATGCTCGACAGCGGGCGCCTCGAAGCCATCGCCAGCGACGTGCTGTCGGTGGCGGCGCTGCCCGACCCGGTGGGCGAGGTCTTCGAGATGCGCACCCTGCCCAACGGCCTGCAACTGGGCAAGAGACGGGTGCCGCTGGGGGTCATCGGCGCCATCTACGAAAGCCGCCCCAACGTTACCATAGATATCTCCGTCCTCTGTCTCAAGTCGGGCAACGCCATTATCCTGAGAGGGGGCCGGGAGGCCGTCCACTCCAACAGCGCCCTGGCCAGGGTCGTCCAGGAGGCGGCGACGCGCGCCGGCGTCCCCGAGGGCGCCGTGCAGCTTATTGAGAATACCGACCGCAAACTGGTGAACGATATGCTCCAGATGCGCCAGTATATCGACCTCATTATCCCGCGGGGCGGAGCCGGCCTGATAAAGCTGGTCAAGGATAACGCCGCCATGCCCGTGGTGGCGGGGGGCATCGGCGTCTGCCACACCTATGTCGACAAGAGCGCCGATATAAGTAAAGCGGTGGCCATTGTCTTTAACGCCAAGGTGCAACGCCCCACCGTCTGTAACGCCCTGGATACCGTTCTCGTCCACGCCGATATCGCCCCAAAGTATTTGCCCCTGATGGCCAAAAAGCTGGCTGAAGCCGGCGTGGAGATGCACTGCGATAAGCGGGCGATGGCTATCCTCAAAGCCAATTCTGCTCTCAAGCTGAAAGCAGCCACCGACGAGGACTGGGGTAAGGAGTTTCTGGCCCTGGTGGCGGCGATTAAGGTCGTTGATTCCCTGGACGAGGCGCTGGAGCACATCGAGCGCTACGGCTCGGGCCACTCCGAGGCCATTTTAACCGAGGAATACGGCGCCGCCATGCGCTTCCTTAACGAGGTGGATGCCGCCGCCGTCTACGCCAACGCCAGCACGCGCTTTACCGACGGCTCTATGTTCGGGCTGGGGGCGGAGGTGGGCATCAGCACCCAGAAGTTCCACGCCCGTGGTCCTCTGGGGGTAAGGGAGCTTACCAGTTACAAGTGGATTATCTTCGGTAGCGGTCAGATAAGACCGTAGGGGCAGCGGTCAGATAAGACCCTAGTCTAAATCATCTGCAGGGCAGCCTGCTGAACCTCGAAGAGCTTTTCGATGCCCTTCTCGGCCAGCGCTATCAGCGAATCGACGGTCTCCTTGGAGAAGGGCTTGCCCTCGGCCGTGCCCTGCAACTCGACGAACTCTTTCTGGCTGGTCATCACCACGTTAAAGTCAACGGCGGCGTTGCAGTCTTCGTCGTAGCAAAGGTCCAGCATCTGGTGGTTGTGGACGATGCCAACGCTGGTGGCGGCGACGGCACTTATTAAGGGTATCGAGCCTATTATTCCCATGTTAGCCAGGTTTTTAAGCGCCTGGTGCAGGGCGACATAGGCGCCGGTGATAGCCGCCGTCCTGGTGCCGCCGTCGGCTTGCAGCACGTCGCAGTCAACGATTAGCGTTCTTTCCCCCAGGTTGGTAAGGTCGGTGACCGCCCGCAGCGAGCGCCCGATGAGGCGCTGTATTTCCTGGCTCCTCCCCGCCACCCTTCCCATCGAGGCTTCGCGGGGGCTGCGGGTAACGGTGGCGCGGGGCAGCATGCCGTATTCGGCGGTAATCCAGCCCGTGCCATTTCCCCTCAGGAAAGGCGGCACCTTCTCGTCAACGCTCACCGAGCAGAGCACCCTCGTCTTGCCCAGCTCAATTAAAGCCGAGCCTTCGGCAAAGCTCTGGAGGCCGGGGGTTATCTTGGCTGGTCTCAGTTGGTCGTAGGCGCGCCCGTCAGCCCGTTTCATAAGCAAAGTCTCCTAAATTCGGGGTATGCCAGAGTATATCATTGATGGCTAGGAATAACAATCCTCCCCACCCCGATTTTATCTATTCCCACCCACCGCCCTTTTAAGGTAAAGAGGGGGCTTTGCCCCCTCTTAAAAACACCCCCATATAAGGGGGATGTATAAGGGGTACCATCCTTATAGGGTGGGTATTGGGTGGGCAATAGCTTCCTCCGCTGACAAGGTGTGGGGAGTTGGGAAAAGATATAAAATAGGGGGTTTGCCCGCTAGCTATACTGTGGTAGAATGACCTTGTGAACATAACCAGCAAAATCGCCCGTCTCACCGACGAAATCAAAAACGATAAGGCTCAGGGCGCCAGCCAGTTGGCCCGGCAGGCGATGGCGGTACTGAAAGCCGCCGCCGAGCACAGCCAGGCGGACAGCGTCGAGCAATTCCTGGAGGAGCTGAAGGGGGTGGGGGAGGGGTTGATGGCGGCGCGTCCGGCGATGGCGCCCATTTTCAATATCGTCAACCGTTACCTGGTCGCCCTCTCCCCGGTCTCATCGGGGCAGGGCGTGGATTACCTCAAGAGCCTGGCGGTGAGCAAGGCCGACGAGTTAGCCCGTGTCTCGCTGCAGGCTATAGCCGAGATTACCAGTTGCGGCCTGGGGCTTATTGCCGAGGGTGACATGATAATGACCCACAGCTACAGCTCGACGGTGATGGCGGTCTTAGAGGAAACATCCGCCGAAGGCAGGCACGCTATGCAGCATAATACGCGTTATATCGTCCT
>CAYQPY010000113.1:639-3587 GCA_964419705.1 uncultured Dehalococcoidales bacterium | reverse complement strand
GACAGAGGACGCCGGCGGTGAAGCCGATAAGGGTAGCCGTTCACGGCGCGCTGGGCAAGATGGGACAAACACTGGTCGAAGCCCTGTGCCGTGAACCCGAGATGCAAATCGTAGGCGCTACCGACATCAAGGCAACTGAAGACCACCTGACTCTACCCGACGCGGGCACCGTTCCCCTTTCCCCAAAGCTGGAGCCTATCCTCACCAGCTGCCAGCCGCAGGTAGTGGTGGATTTTAGCAACGCCAAAGCCGTTATGCCCCTGGTACGATTAGCCACCGAACGCGGCGTTAACCTGGTAATCGGCACCACCGGACTCAGCGCCGACGATAATAAGGAAATCGACCGCCTGGCCAAAGCCAAAGGTGTGGGCATAGTGATGGCGCCCAATTTCGCCCTGGGCGCGGTGCTGATGATGCACCTGGCCAAGATAGCCGGCAAATATCTTGACCATGCCGAAATCATCGAGCTGCATCATGAGCGCAAGCTGGATGCGCCTTCGGGCACCGCCCTGGCCACGGCTTTAGCCATGGCTCAAGCCAGGGGCAAGCCGTTTGCCACCCCAGCGGGGGAGAGAGCGGACAGTCGGGGAAAACAGGTGGAAGGTATTAGTATTCACAGCGTCCGTTTGCCGGGCTTACTCGCCCACCAGGAGGTAATCCTGGGAGGGGAGGGGCAAACGCTGAGCCTCCGCCACGATACCAGTGGCCGCGAGTGCTTTATGCCCGGCGTTATGCTGGCCATTAAGGAAGTGGTCAAGAAAAAGGGTTTAACCTACGGCCTGGACAGCCTGCTCGGCTTGGAGAAGGCATGATGAAGGGAATTAGAGTAGCTATAGTCGGCGCCACCGGAATGGTGGGGCAGGAGTTCATCAAGGTCCTGGAGCAACGCAACTTCCCCATGGACTCCATTGAACTGCTGGCCTCGGACCGCTCCGCGGGCAAGAAGATGTTTGTCAACCACCACGAGCTGGTGGTCAAGGAAACAACCCCCGAGTCGTTCAAGAAAATAGATATCGCCCTCTTCTCGGCGGGGGCGGAGACCAGTCGCTACTTTTCGCCCATAGCCGCCCAGTCGGGAGCCGTGGTCGTTGACAACAGCTCGGCATTCCGCATGGACCCCAAGGTGCCGCTGGTAGTGCCCGAGATTAACCCTGAAGATATTAAGTGGCATAAGGGGATTATCGCCAACCCCAATTGCTCCACCATCCAGCTGGTAGTGGCGCTGAACCCACTGCACAAGGTCACCCCCATCAAGCGCCTGGTCATCGCTAGCTACCAGGCGGTATCGGGCACCGGCTCGGCAGCGGTAGAGGAGCTGACCGAGCAGTCCAAGCAGGTACTGGACGGGCAGACCACCGTCCCCCACGTCTATCCCCACCAGATAGCCTTTAATGTACTGCCCGAGATAGACGTCTTCCTGGATAACGACTACACCAAGGAAGAGTGGAAGATGGTGGAGGAGACCAGGAAGATAATGCACGCCCCCGATATCGCCATTTCGGCGGTCTGCGTCCGCGTGCCCGTATTTACCGGGCATAGCGAAGCGGTACACATAGAATTTTCCCAGCCGATGGCCCCTGATGAAGCCAAGCGCATTCTGGTTCAGGCACCGGGAATAAAGATACTGGATGACCCCGCTATAAGCCTCTATCCCCAACCCTGGTCGGCGGCGGGCACCGACGAGGTTTTCGTCGGGCGCATTCACCGGGATGCCTCTCACCCCAACGGTCTGGTGATGTGGGTTGTCGCCGACAACCTGCGTAAAGGCGCCGCGCTCAACGCCGTCCAGATTGCCGAGGAGATGATTAAAAGGGACTGGCTGCGTCCCGGGGAGAGAGCGAAATGAAGCCACTGGGAAGATTGCTGACGGCTATGGTAACCCCCTTCGACGAAAAGGGGGCGGTTAATTATGAGCAGGCTAAAAAATTAGCCCTGGCTTTAATCGATTCGGGCAGCGACGGGGTGGTGGTGGCGGCTACCACCGGTGAGTCGCCGACGCTGAACTGGGAGGAGGAAATGCGCCTCTTTACAGAGGTGAAAGCGGCGGTGGGCCAGCGCGGCACTATCATCGCCTACACCGGCTCTAACAGCACCGCCGAAGCCGTGGAAGCCACTAAAAAAGCGGAGAAAATCGGGGTCGACGGCTGCCTGCTGGTCGTCCCCTACTACAACAAGCCCACCCAGGAAGGCATCTACCAGCACTTCAAGACCGTCGCCGAAAACACGAGCCTGCCCATCATAATGTACAACATACCCTCGCGGGTGGTTATCAATATGTCGGTGGAGACCATGGTCAGGCTCAGCCGGATAAAGAACATCGTCGGCGTCAAGGAAGCCTGCGGCGATATGGGCCACGTGGCTAAGACGCTCGATAACGCCGACAAGGACTTCCTCGTCTGGAGCGGCAACGATAACGATACCTTTCATATTATGGCCCTCGGCGGCTACGGCACCATCGGCGTGGCCACCCACCTGGTGGGCAAGCAGATTAAAAAGATGATGGACAATATCCTCAACGGCAAGCTCGCTGAGGCGGCGGCTATTCACCGCCACCTATTGCCGCTGGTGGACGCGCTCTTTATCGAGACCAGCCCGGCGCCGCTGAAATACGCCCTCAACCACATCGGCTTCAATGTCGGCAAGCCGCGTTTGCCCCTTGTCGAGGTCAGCCCGAAGGCGGCTGAAATCATCAAAGAGACGCTGAAGAAATACACAATCGACCTGAAGTTGTAGGGATTTCTACTAAACCCCACCCAACACCCGCTCTATAAGGGTGGCGCCCCTTATATATCCTCCTTGAGGTGTGCACCCTACTCCACCCCACCTTGTTTAGCGGAGGTACTGTTTACCCAACCCAGCCCGCCCAAATGAGTAAACACCTTAACCTAGGGGTTGTGTGCCTCCCACCCCCAGGGGGTTTTTAAGGGGGCCGGAGTCCCCCATTACCT
>CAYQPY010000113.1:0-629 GCA_964419705.1 uncultured Dehalococcoidales bacterium | reverse complement strand
AAAAGGGCGGCGGGCGGGTATAGATAAAATAGGGGTGGGGAAAGAAGTATATAGAAGTTACACTTCTATAGGGTGGGTATTGGGTGGGACGAAAAACCCGGGGGTAAAGGGGACGGGTTGATAAACAGCCGAAGGCTATAGATACATGCGGAAACCGTAAGCGGACATCTTGAAGCCCAGAGCCTTGTAGAATCGGTGAGACTCCCCGCGTTTCACGTTGCTCAGTAGCTGGACTTTATAGCAGCCCGCCTCGCGGGCGCGGGCGATGGCGTACTCCGTAAGCAAGCGGCCAATCCCCCGGCGGCGGTGGGCGGGGTCAACGACCATGTTTTCCACAATTGCCCAAGGCAGAGCGCCGTGGGAGAAGTTGGGCACGATTAAGAGCACCATGGTGCCGACCACCACGCCGTCTTCCTCAGCCACCAGAAGCTCGTGGCCGGGCATGGCGCTTATTTCAGCGAAAACCGGCCCCGTCTCATGACGGGTAAGGTCGTGGCGTTCACCCGTCAGCTCTTCGTAAAGCTCCAGGATACGCGTTATATCCGGTTCGACAGCCGCTCTCACCGTCGCCATCTAAAATCCTCCTACAGGATAGGCGTCTTTTCGATAGACTGTTCCCGCCCAGGCCC
>CAYQPY010000112.1:0-3592 GCA_964419705.1 uncultured Dehalococcoidales bacterium | reverse complement strand
CGCCGGGGTCAAGCCGGTGGCTATCGAAAGCGATAATACCGTGGTCCTGGCCTTCCGCTACCCCATTCATAAGGAAAGGCTGGAGACCGCCGAAAACCAACAGGTGGCCCGAAAAATCATCAGCAACTTCCTGGGGCGCGACTGCCAGGTGCGCTGCGTCCACGAGCCCGAGGACAACCACCTGGTGAACGCCGTCAAAAAGATAGGCGCCCAGGTTACCAAAGTGGAGGAATTGTGAACAAACGCATGATGCAACAGGCTCAGGAACTTCAGGCCCGACTGGCTAAGGCTCAGGAGGAGCTGGCCGAAGCCACCGTCGAAGCCACGGCGGGGGGAGGGGCGGTCACCGTAATCGTTACCGGCCAGCAGCAGGTGAAGTCGATAAAGATAGCGCCCGAGGCCATCAACCCCGATGATGTCGAGATGCTGGAAGACCTGGTGCTGGCGGCGATAAACGAGGGTCTGGCCAAGTCCCAGGAACTCGCCGCCGAGCGTATGCACCAGGTGACCGGGGGCTTGAACATCCCGGGCCTGACCTAGTTATAAGGAGAACCAGCCATTGGACCAAAACATACCGCCTGCCGCGGGCGCGGTGGATAGACTCGTCCAGGAACTAAACAAGCTTCCCGGCGTCGGCCCCAAGAGCGCTCAGCGCCTCGCCTACCACCTCCTCCGCACCTCGGACGAACAGACCAAGATGCTGGCCGAAGCCATCCTCTCGGTAAAGCAGAAAACGAAACTCTGCTCGACCTGCTTCAACATCACCGACACCGACCCCTGCCCCATCTGCCGCAACCCCCAGCGCAACCGCAGCCAGGTCTGCATCGTGGAGCAGCCGCAGGATATCCTGGCGCTGGAGCACACCAAGACCTATAACGGCCTCTATCACGTCCTCCACGGCGCCATCTCCCCCACCGAGGGCATCGGCACCAACGACATCAGAATCAACGAGCTTATGGAAAGGCTCAAAGGGAGCTCGGTCACCGAGGTTATCCTGGCCACCAACCCCACTCTGGAGGGGGAGCAGACCGCCATGTACCTAAATAAGCTCATCCCCCCCCTCGGCATCAAGGTCACCCGTTTAGCTAGAGGGCTGCCCTTCGGCACCGAGCTGGAATACGCCGATGACGTTACTCTGACCCGCGCCATAGAGGGCAGGCAGGAGTTTTAGGGGGGCTGAAATGGAGCACCGCGATATCCTGACCAAAGAAGGGTGGTTTGACGAGGAGGGGTAAATTTTTAGGGTAAAAATCCCCCTCTTTCCCCCTTTTCAAAGGGGGAAGTCAGTTTCTCCCTTTAGTAAAGGGAGATTAAGAGGGATTTCAGATATCATGCCTAAACCACGCACCTATCAGACCGAAGCCATAATCATCAAAAAGACCAAGCTGGGGGAAGCCGCCCGAATCCTGACCCTCTATACCCCCCACCTGGGCAAAATCCAGGCGGTGGCGAAAGGGGTCAGGCGTCCCCGCAGCAAGATGGCGGGACACCTTGAATTACTCACCCACAGCCAGATATCGCTGGTGCGCGGGCGCAACATCGACACCATAACCGGCACCCAGACCATCAACAGCTTCCTCCCCCTCAAAAGCGACCTGGAGCTTGCCTCCTGCGCCCTCTACGCCACCGAGCTGGTCAACCAGTTCGCCGCCGCCGATGTCGAAGACCACCCCATATTCCAGCTATTACTGGCGACCATGCAGCGCTTATGTGAGGGGGGCAATAGCGAGCTTGTCCTGCGCTACTTTGAATTGCAACTGCTCAGCGAGGTCGGCTACCGCCCCCAATTAGAGCAGTGCGTTGCCTGCCACAAGCCATTGAAAGAGACCAACAACTCCTTCTCCCCCGGTGCGGGCGGTATGGTCTGCGCCAATTGTCGCCCCACCCAACCCTTCGCCTACCCCCTATCGCTGGAGGCGCAAAAGGCGCTGCGCTCGCTGCAGAGCGGCGACTACGAAAGCGTCAGCGGGATGACGCTAACGTCCGAACTATCTCACCAGCTTGAGGTGGTGATACGAAACTACATCAGGTACCTGCTGGAAAGAGATATAAAGTCAGCCGCCTGGCTGGACAGCCTCAAGGCGCAAAACAGCCAGAAATAGCATAAAAAAGGGGAATTCGGAGGCTCAAGAGCTTGGCACTCTTGAGCTTTTGCTATATACTATGTGCAACATGTCGTCCCGATTAGACAAAATAGCCCAGCAGCGACGGCAAAAGCTCGAACGCATCCGCGGCCGCGGCATCGAGCCCTATCCCTACCGCTATGAGCGCAGCCATACCACCTGCCAGGCCATAGAGCTTTTGGGAAAGCAGGAGAAAAAGGCTCCAACCAGGGCGAAGGCGGTCAGCGTCGCCGGGCGGCTCACGGCCATAAGGCGGATGGGCAAAAGCGCCTTCGCCGACCTCCGCGACGGCTCGGGGAAGATTCAGCTCTTGTTCCAGGACACACACAAGTTCGACGCAGAACGGCTTGAATTATTTAACGACCTGGACATCGGCGATATCATCGGCGCCAAGGGCAATCTACTGCGGACCAAAAGCGGCGAACCCACCGTCGCTGTCGCTGACTTCACCCTGCTGGCCAAGTCGTTGCAGCCCCTGCCGGAAAAGTGGCACGGGCTGGCCGACGTGGACAAACGCTACCGCCAGCGCTATTTAGACCTCATCGCCAACGCCGAGACTAAAGAGACTTTTAGAGTACGCAGCCGCGTCATCGCCGCCATCCGCCAGTTCCTCAACGGGCGCGGGTTTATCGAGGTGGAAACGCCCGTGCTGCAACAATCAGCCGGCGGCGCTCTGGCCAACCCCTTCACCACCCACCACCAGGCGCTCGACCAGGAGTTCTACCTGCGCATAGCTTTGGAATTGCACCTCAAGCGGCTGCTCGTCGGCGGCTTCGACAAGGTCTATGAAATCGGGCGTACCTTCCGCAACGAAGGCGTCTCCACCCAACACAACCCCGAGTTCACCATGCTGGAAAGCTACGAGGCTTATGTCAACTACCTCGATGTCATGGCGATGCTGGAGGAGATGACAGCTAAAGTCAGCCGGGAGGTCTTAGGCACGACCAAGGTCAAGTTCGGCGAGAACACCATCGACTTCAAGCCACCCTGGAAGCGCCTCACCCTGCGCGACGCCGTCAAAAAGCATGGCGGCATCGACTTCGTCAAGTACCCCACCGCCGACGGCCTGCGGGACAGGATGCGCACGTTGAAGATGGAGCCCGACTCCCAGAAGAACTGGGCCAAGCTCGTTGACGAGATGGTTAAGGACTACGTACGCCCCAAGCTCATCCAGCCGACTATTATTTACGACTACCCCGTCTCCATGTCGCCCCTGGCCAAGACCAAGCCCGGCGAGGAAAGGGTCGCCGAGCGCTTTCAGGTCGTGGCCGGTGGCCTGGAGATTGCCAACGCCTACAGCGAGCTAAACGACCCCATCGAGCAGCGCGAGCGCTTTGAGGAGCAGCAGAAGGAACGGGTGGGCGCCGACGAGGAGCGCTGGACGATTGACGAGGACTACCTTTTGGCGCTGGAATACGGCATGCCCCCCGCCGGGGGGCTGGGGGTGGGCATCGACCGCCTGGTGATGG
>CAYQPY010000111.1:0-3632 GCA_964419705.1 uncultured Dehalococcoidales bacterium | reverse complement strand
AGACCTCGACGCTGGTGCTCGGCTTTACCATCAGCCAGTTCCTCTTCATCGCCTTAGGGATAGTCGTCCTCTTCCTGGTGAGCAAGATATTCTTCGACGTCCAGGTGCTCGGCTCCTGGCTGGCCTTAATCGGCATGATTATCTTCGGCATGTTCACCTTTCTCTCTCTGGGCGGCGCTATCGGCAGCATCGTCGGCTCCTGGCGCGCCGCCGCCGTCATCACTCAGATTATCTTCATCCCCATGCTCTTCCTCTCCGACATGTTCATGCCCATATCCATCTTCCCCGAATGGCTCCAGCCCATTTGCCACGCGTTGCCCCTCACCCCCCTCAACATACTTTTGCGGGATATCGTTTACGGCGTGCCCGTCAATGACCTCTGGCAACTGGCTATACTGGGGGGTTGGCTGGTGGCGGGGGCAATTGTTACCGTCGTGTTTTTCCGCTGGGAATAGGGGGGCACTACCCCACCCCACCTTTGTTATCCAACGTTGTTTAGACCCGCCCCACCCCCGTTTTAATCTTTTCCCACCCGCCACCCTTCTAAGTTTAAGAGGGGCTTCGCCCCTCTTAAACTCCCCCAAAGAGAGGGGGATTTTTTGTTTTTGGGGGGGAATGGGGGTTGCTTCGCAGGTGTATAATATCTACAAATATAACAGGCCTACTAGGGGGAGAGAAAATGGCAAATGACTCTGAACAACAGCTATATGAAGATATGGCTGAACTAAGGGATAAAGTTCCCAAGCTCCAAAATGAGATAAGGTCGCTTAAAACAAGGCTCACAAAATTATCTGGTCGCGTTGAGAGCCTTGAATTGATGGATTTCCAAAGCCAAATCTCAAAGCTTGATGACAGAGTTGAATCAGTCAAGCAGGAAATACTAGAATTAGCACAAAAGCAAATAACATTAGTGAATACCCTAAAGGATTCGGTGCTGAGTGTCCAGCAATATATGGCTGGATTGAGGATAAACTCTTTATCGTCTGATTTTTATCGTATCATTAAGAATCAACCCTCCAAACAACCTTCTGCCCTTATTACACAGTTATATGCTGATGTAGCTAGCACAAAATCCACGATAAAATCATCTAATACCCCCCTCGAAGTAGCGAATCAATTTCAAGAAACATGGAAAAATCGCTTACAGGAGTTAGGTCTGAAATTGGGCTCTGATTTTATCGAGTATTGAGTTTGGATTTTCACCCAATGCTTTAAACTTGGTTTCTATTGGCGCGAGCAAAGCAGAAACCCCACCCCCTATCTAACCCCTCAAAAATCTGTCTATGTCCGCCGCCGCAACCTTGCCCGCGCCCATAGCGCTAATCACCGTAGCCGAACCGGTAACGATATCGCCGCCCGCCCAGACTTTATCCTTCACCGTCTTGCCCGTCGCTTCGTCAGCGACAACGGTGCCCCACCTGGTCGTCTCCAGACCCTCGGTAGTCGAGGCGATGAGGGGGTTGGGGCGGGTGCCTAAAGCCACGATGACCTCGTCAACGTCAATGACGAACTCGCTGCCCTCTTTGACCACCGGGCGTCGGCGGCCGCTTTCGTCGGGCTCGCCTAATTCCATCCGGTGACACTCCATACCTACCACCCAGTTCTGCTCGTCGCCCAAAAACTGCTTGGGGTTGGTCAGCAGCTTGAACTCGATGCCCTCCTCCATGGCGTTCTCCACCTCTTCGCGTCGGGCGGGCATCTCCACCTCGGAACGGCGGTAGACGATATAGACCTTGTCGGCGCCTAAGCGCAGAGCGCAGCGGGCGGAGTCCATAGCCACGTTGCCGCCGCCGATGACGGCCACCTTCTTGCCTATTTTGACCGGCGTGTCGTAGTCGGGAAAGAGGTATGCCTTCATCAGGTTGACGCGGGTGAGGAACTCGTTGGCCGAGTAGATGCCGTTGAGGTTTTCGCCGTCAATGTTGAGGAACATGGGCAGGCCCGCGCCCGTGCCCAGGAAAACGGCGTGATAGCCGTCGGCCAGTATCTCGTCTATGGTGGCCAGCTTGCCCACCACCGAGTCCAACTCGATCTTGACCCCCAGCGAGGCGACGTAATCCACCTCGGCCTGGACGATTGCCTTGGGCAGCCTGAACTCGGGGATGCCGTACATCAAAACGCCGCCGGCCACGTGCAATGCCTCAAAGATGGTGACGCTGTGGCCCATCTTGGCCAGGTCAGCCGCCGCCGTTAAGCCCGCGGGGCCCGAGCCGACCACGGCTATCTTTTTGCCGCTGGGCTTGCCCGTGGGCTTGGTGGGATTCGATGGTTTGGACGCCTTCATGTTTTCCCGCTCCCAGTCGGCGACAAAGCGCTCCAGGCGGCCTATAGCGATGGGGGCACCCTTTTTAGCCAGCGTGCAGGTGGCCTCGCACTGGGACTCCTGAGGACAGACCCGCCCGCAGATACCGGGCAGGGCGTTCTTGCTCTTGAGAACCCTGACCGCTTCGGGCATATCGCCCTCGCGGATTGCCTTGATAAAGTCGGGGATATCGACGCCCACCGGGCAGCCCTCGACGCAGTTGCGCTTGGGGCACTGGATACAGCGGCCGGCTTCTTCCTGAGCCTGCTTGAGGCTGTAGCCCAGCGCCACCTCGTTAAAGTTTTTGGCCCGCTTCTTGGGGGCCTGGCGGGGCATCGCCACCCGATTCAGATTCAGCTTTGCCATTTACTAACTCCTTAAGCAGAGTGGCTTTTCTGCCACTCCTCGTAAGCGCACTTCTCTTCGCCTAAATAGATACGCTGGCGGGCGGCCATCAGGTCCCAGTCCACTTTGTGACCGTCGAAATCGGGGCCGTCGACGCAGGCGAACTTGGTCTCGCCGTCAACCGATACCCGGCAGCAGCCGCACATCCCCGTGCCGTCGACCATAATCGGGTTGAGGCTGACGATGGTCTTGACCTTGAAGGGCAGCGTGGTCAGGGCGCAGAACTTCATCATGACCACGGGGCCGATGGCGACGACGCGGTCGATTTTTTCACCGCTTTCCAAAAGCTCCTTGAGCGGCTCGGTGACGACACCCTTGCGCCCGTAGGAGCCGTCGTCGGTGGTCACTATCATCCGGTCACTGCTTGCTTTAAGCACGTCCTCCCAGAATAAAAGCTCTTTAGAGCGCGTCCCCAGGATGGTGATAATCTTATTGCCCGCCTCTTTCAGCGCGCGGGCGATGGGAGCAACCAGCGCCGCCCCCACCCCACCGGCGACACAGACCACGGTGCCGAACTTTTCAATCTCGGCGGGCACGCCCAGGGGTCCCACGAAGTCGGCGATGGCGTCGCCTTCTTTGAGTAATGCCAGTCGGGCGGTGGTGACGCCCACCTCCATAAAGACGATGGTGACCGTGCCCTCTTTTTCGTCCCAGTCGGCGATGGTTAAGGGGATACGCTCGCCCTTTTCGTCAATCCTGACCACGACGAACTGCCCCGCCCGAGCCTTTTTAGCCACGGCCGGCGCCTCCATCCGGAAAAGGTGAATCTGGGGCACCAGGTCTTCTTTTAATAAAATCTTATACAAAGCGGCTCACCTCGAATCAAGATTACACTAGAAAGGCTACCCCTGAAACGATTATCAGAGATAGCCCAGTTGATATTTATTCATAAAGCTCAATCCATAAAGAGAGGATAGCAGCAAAT
>CAYQPY010000110.1:0-3744 GCA_964419705.1 uncultured Dehalococcoidales bacterium | reverse complement strand
ACCGGTATAGATGACCAGCGCCATGGTGATAACGCCGATGGGCATCTGGCCGTCGTTCTTGCCGTGGCTGTAGGCCAGAAAGGCGGTGGTAATCCACTGCAGACGGCTGAAAAAGACTCTCATCCAGGCGGGAGCGCTTTGCCGGAAAACCCAGAAGAGGACGACCATGACGACAAAGCCGCCGATGAAACCGAGGACGGGAGCCGCCACCACCGACGCCAGCACCCGCTGCATGACGCCCCATTGTATGGCATCCAGGCCTACCGTGGCCGCTCCCGCGGCGGCCAGCCCGCTGACAAAGCTATGGGTTACGCTTATGGGCAACCCCCAGTAGGTGGCCAGACTGCCCCAGACGATGACCGCGGCTAAACCAGCCAGCACCGTAATATAAGTTGTCGCCTCCGGGATTAAAATCCCTTTGCCGATAGTGCGCGCCACCGCCAGACCGGTGGCGGCACCGACGCAATTAAGGATTGCCGCCATTATGACTGCATTGCGGGGGGAGATAGAACGGGTACCAATGGCGGCGGCGATGGCATTGGCGGCATCGTTGAAGCCGTTGACCAAGCCGAAGCCAACGGCAAAGACAATAATTATTATCAGGTAACCGAGGGCAAAATCAGGCATGCTTGATGGCTACCCCTTCAAGAACGTCAGCCACATCCTCGCACCTGTCGGTGGCGCTTTCCATATGGGCGTAAATCTCGCGCCACTTGATAACATCGGCTAAATCGGCCGAATCGGCAAAAAGCTCCGCCATCGCCGCGCGGTATACCCTGTCGGCGACGTTTTCCAGACGGTTAATCTCGACGCAACGCTTGAGTACCTGGCTTAAGACGATATGCTTCTTGAGCTGGGGCATTACCTTTTCCACTTCTTCCGCCGCCTGGACGATAATATCGGCCAGTTCCTTAGCCCGGGGGCCGGGGCGTTTTACCTTATAGAGGAGCATGGAGTCAGCCGCCGCGTAAATAAAGTCGATGATGTCGTCCAGGGAATGAGCCAGCTGGACTATATCCTCCCGGTCGAAGGGGGTGACGAAGGTGCGGTTCAGCCGCGCCATAATGTCGTGGGTGATGGTATCCCCCTTGTGCTCGAGCGCGGTTATCTCGTCGACACTGCCCTCGACGTGTTCCCATTTATCGACCATATCCTTGAGCCGGCGCGCCGCTTCTACCACGTTTTGCGCGCTCGCCTGAAAGAGGTCGAAGAACTTCTCTTCACGGGGAATAAAGGGGAACTTCACGCCCGACACCTCCTTTGCCCGCTGCGGGCATACTGAATAAACGCCCTATCGAAATCAGGGGTATAACGGAGGAAATTAGTCAACATGGCTCCACCGTGAGTTTAGTTGAGGGTTAAATAATTGTCAAGAGATAAAAGGTTATTGACAGACGGCGCTTTGGAGTCATAAACTTACCAAAGCTCACCAAATTTTAACATGGTGGGAAAATCGGGTAAACCAAAACATGCAAGATAACTACCGACCCAAACCCGGCGACAGGATTTTCCGTCCCCGCCGCATCAAACGCAATAGGCTGAGAAGGGTGCTGGGCATCCCTGCCCTGTTCAGCGCCGGCTACGGTAACGTCGGCTCGTCTATTTATTACGCCCTGGGGATAGTCGCCGTGGTCGCCCTGGGGGCAACCCCTATCGCGCTGGGTATCGCCGGCATACTGTTTATCTTCACCGCCCTGACCTACGCCGAGGGCACCGCCATGCTGCCCGAAGCCGGCGGTTCGGCCAGCTTTGCCCGTCACGGTTTTAACGATATGGCCGGTTTTATCGCCGGCTGGGCGCTGATGCTGAGCTATATCGTAACTATTTCCATATCCGCCTACACCATCCCACCCTACCTCGGCTTTTTCTTTGAGCCGTTTAAAGCTTCCCCTTTACTGGGCACAGCCACCTCAATAGGCATCGTCTTCTTCCTGATGATGATAAACGTCATCGGCATCAAGGAGACCTCATTTATAAACATCAGCGCCGCCATACTGGATATAACCACCCAGATAGCGCTGGTGGTTATCGGTTTTATCCTGCTCTTCGACCCCGTGGTGCTGTTTCACCGCATGATTGATAACTGGCCCAGCACCGAGAACCTGGTCTTCGGCATCGCCCTGGCTTCCATTGCCTATACGGGCATCGAAACCATGTCCCAGATGGCGGAGGAGACCCGAAAACCGGAGAAGAAGGTACCCCGGGCGCTGGTCATGATGATTGTGGCTGTGCTGGTTATCTTCGCCGGCATTTCGCTGGTATCGCTCTCGGCGATGCCCCCCCAGGAGCTTGCCACCGAGTGGGCCCGCGACCCGGTGGCCGGTATCGCCGCCAATATTCCCATAACCTTGATATCCGAGGTGCTCAAACCGCTTATCGCCATTCTGGCCGGCTCCATCCTGCTCATCGCCACCAACGCCGGGCTTATCGGCATCTCTCGGCTGGCTTTCTCCCTGGGCACCCACAAGCTGCAGCCCTCCGCCTTGAGCAAGGTGCACCACAGGTTTAAAACCCCTTATATCGCCATAATTTTATTCAGCCTGGTGGCGATTATCATCCTGATTCCGGGTTTCTTCGGCACCGACGTCTTCGAGAATATGGGGGCGCTCTATGCCTTCGGCTCGCTGCTGGCCTTTATGTTCGCCCACGCTTCCATCCTCCGCATGAGAGTGAAGAAGCCGGATATGGAACGTCCCTTTAAGCTGGGCTGGAACCTGAGAATCTTTGGCTGGGAACTGCCCATTACGGCTATCATCGGCCTAATCTCCACCTTCGGGATATGGATTGTTATATTGATTACCCAGCCCTATAGCCGCTGGGTGGGGGCAATCTGGATGGCGATTGGGCTGATTGTTTACTGCCTCTACCGCTGGAAATCACATTTGCCCTTAACCCACCCGCCCAAAGAACCGGGGGAGGGGGGATTGTAGAGTCGCTCGCGGGAGATTATAATACGGTTACTCCATAACCCGGGCGAACAGGAAACTAATGGAGTTCAATAAGATTGTGGTGCCGGTGACCGGCACCACGGCCGATGACGAGGTAATAAAGCTGGCCTGCCAGCTGGCCAAGAAGAGCAAGGCCAAAATCTGGACGGTCTATGTGCTCACGGTGAAGCGCACGCTGCCGCTTGACGTCGAGATTACGCCCGACGTCAAGAAGGCTGAGGAAGTACTGGACCGCATCGCCACCGTGGCCGAGGACGAGGGCTACGAGGTGGAGACCGACCTGCTCCAGGCCCGCGAGGCGGGGCCGACCATCGTCGACGAAGTCGTGGAAAGAGAGGCCGACTTAATCCTGATGGGAGTGGTCTATAAGCGGACTTTCGGGCAGTTCAGCCTGGGCAACGTGGTGCCCTACGTGTTGCAGAACGCTCCCTGCCAGGTTATACTCTATCACCAATATACTCCGTAAATGAGCGAGGTTATGAAAGTAGTAATTATGGGCTGCGGCCGGGTGGGGGGGAGGTTGGCGGGGCTTCTGGCCACCGATAAACACGATGTTGCCATCCTGGACCTCGATGATTACAGCTTCCGCCGGCTGCCGCCCGATTTCGGCGGTACCGCCCTGGTGGGTAACGGCACCGACGAGGACGCGCTCAAAAAAGCGGGCATCGAGCAAGCCGACGCCTTTATCGCCCTTACCCAGGGGGATAACCGCAACATCATGGCCTGCCAGATTGCCAAGCACATCTTTAACGTGCCCCGCGTGCTCTGCCGCACCTACGACCCGCTGCGACGGGAG
>CAYQPY010000109.1:0-3785 GCA_964419705.1 uncultured Dehalococcoidales bacterium | reverse complement strand
GCAGCGCTCTCCCGATTGAGCTATATCCCCACCTGTGACCAAAATTATAGCACATGTCTTCCTTGTCAGCCATCGGCATTATTGCTATACTGAAATTTGTTATGGAATACGAAACCGTCATCGGGCTGGAGGTTCACGCCCAGCTTTTGACCAAGAGCAAGATGTTCTGCCGCTGCAGCACCGATTATATCGGCACCCCGCCCAACAGCCACGTCTGCCCGGTGTGCCTGGGTATGCCCGGTGTGCTGCCCACCATCAATCAGCAGGCGGTGGAATTTACCGTGATGACGGCTCTCGCCCTGCACTGCACCATCTCCGATTACACCAAGTTCGACCGCAAGAATTATCCCTACCCCGACCTGATGAAGGGCTACCAGATTTCCCAGTACGACGCGCCCTTCGGCCTTAACGGCTGGCTTATCATCGATGTCGACGGCAAGGAGAAGAAGGCGGGCATCACCCGCGTTCACCTTGAGGAGGATGTGGCCAAGCTGTTGCACCGCACCATCCCCGGCGAGGGGTCTTACAGCCTGGTGGACGTCAACCGCTCGGGTGTGCCGCTGATGGAGGTTGTCGGCGAGCCCGACCTGCGCTCCCCCGAGGAAGCCCGCCAGTACCTGATAAAGCTGCGCAGCATACTCCGCTACCTGGGCGTTTCCACGGGGAATATGGATGAGGGGAGCTTCCGTTGCGACGCCAATATCAGCATTCGCCCCGAGGGTAGCCCCGATACCCTGGCTAAAGCCGAGATAAAGAATATGAACAGCTTTAAGGCGGTCTATCGCGCCCTGAGCTATGAGGAAGAGAGGCAGAGGAAGGTGGCGGCGGCGGGCAAGAAGCTGCCCCAGGAGACGAGGGGTTGGGTGGAGGATAAGGGGGTGACCGTTTCCCAGCGCAGCAAGGAATATGCCCACGACTACCGCTATTTCCCCGAGCCCGACCTGGCGCCGCTGGTGCTGGACCGGGCCTGGGTGGAAGAGATAGAGTCTAATCTGCCCGAACTGCCCGAAGAAAGGCGCGACCGCTTTGTCGCCGAATATAAACTCTCCCCCTATGACGCCAGGCTGCTCACCGCCTCCCGCGATATGGCCGACTACTTCGAAGACTGCCTGAAAGCCGGTGAGGAGATAACGTCCAAGGAAATGAGCCACTGGCTTTTGGGCGAGGTGAGCCGTATAATAAACGAGGGTGTTATCGACGTCACCGTATTCTGCCAGAAGGTCAGCCCGGAGCGGTTGGCCCGCCTGGCCAAACTGAACTCGGAGGGGGCGGTTAGCGCCGCCTCGGCCAAGTCGGTGCTGGGGCAGATGTATGAGAAGGGCGAGAGCGCCGATGACATTATTAAGGCGCAGGAGCTGGGGCAGATAAGCGATGCCGGCGCCATCGAGGAGGAGATTGCCCGCGCCATCAAGGAGAACGCCCCGGCCGTCGCCGACTACAGGGCGGGCAAGAAGCAGTCCCTGAAGTTCCTGGTGGGACAGGTAATGAGAGCCACCAGGGGTCGCGCCAACCCCGCGTTGGTCAACCGCCTGATGGCGAAGAAGTTAGAGGAAGGATAAGCATGGAGACTTATTTTAATATAGCTCAGATTATAATATCGGTAGCCTTGATAGCAGCCATTCTGCTCCAGGTCAAGGGTGGGGGGCTGGGGGGTATCTTCGGCCAGGCCGACACCGTCTACCGCACCAAGCGGGGCGTGGAGAAAACGCTGTTTCAGCTTACCATCGTCCTGGTGGTCCTGTTCGTGGCTATCTCCATAGTAGCCCTGCAAGTAGTCTGATACGTCAGGAGAACCCCTGATGACCCCGACTCTGTGTTCATCCCAAGTGCCGCGAATACTATAGCTATGAGCAAGGAGACGACGAATGAAGCTGAAGGTATGGTTTGCCGAGACCCGGCCCCAGTTCCTGCTGCTTTCCGTAGTGCTGGCTTTCCTGGGCACCGCCATCGCCTGGCATGACGGCTATTTTCACTTAGGTCATGCCCTGCTCGCTTTCCTGGGGCTGCTGCTCTGCCATATCGGCGTCAACGTGCTCAACGACTACTTTGACTACAAGAGCGGCATCGACCTCAAGACCAAGCGCACCCCTTTCAGCGGGGGCAGCGGCATCCTGCCCGCCGCCCGCATGACGCCGCGACAGGTCTTCTGGCTGGGGATGGGCTCCTTCCTGCTGGCGATTCCCATCGGCGTTTATTTCGTTATCGTCACCGGCTGGGCTTTATTGCCGCTGCTATTGGTGGCGGCGCTTTGCACCCTGCTCTACACCCCGCTTTTGACGCGGATGGGCTGGCCGGAGTGGGCTCCGGGGGCGGGGATGGGGTTTCTGCCCGTACTGGGGATGTACTTCATCCAGACCGCTGCCTACACCGGCGCCGCCGTTATCGCCGCCATACCCTCGGGCATCCTGGTGCATAACCTGCTGCTCTTAAACGAGTTCCCCGATATCGCCGCCGACCGGGAAGCGGGCCGCCGGACGCTGCCCATAACCATCGGCAAGCAGGGCGCCTGGATTGTATATTCCGTCCTGACCATAGTGGTCTACGCCTGGATAGCCTACTGGGTGATAGTCGGCGATATGCCCGCCTTCTCTTTAATCGCCCTGCTCACCCTGCCTTTCGCCCTCAAGGCGATTTGGGGCGGGCGAAAATATAACGACATGAGCCAGCTGGTGCCGGCCATGACTAACAACGTCATGGTCGTCCTGCTCACCCAGTTCCTGCTGGGTGTCGGCTACATTCTGGCAAGGGTCTTTGGCTAATGTCCGTCGACCTGGTCTTGCTGCACCCTCCCAGCGTCTATGACTTCCGCCAGAAGGCGATTCTCTACGGGCCCGTCGCCGACCTGATTCCCTCGTCTTCCATGTTCGAGATGTACCCTATCGGCTTTACCAGCATCGCCGAGTACCTGGGCAACGTGGGCTACCGGGTGCGCATCGTCAACCTGGCGGTGCGGATGCTGAGCGATAAAAAGTTCGACGCCGGGGCGATGATAAAGAAGCTGAAATCGCCCGTCTTCGGCATCGATTTGCACTGGCTGGTAAGCTCCCACGGCGCCATCGAGGTCGCCCGCCTCGTTAAGAAACACCACCCCGGTTCCAAAGTGGTCTTCGGCGGCTTTTCCTCGACCTATTTCTACAAAGAGCTAATCCAATACCCCGAGGTCGATTACGTGATGAGGGGCGATTCCACCGAGGAGCCGTTGCGGCAGCTTATGGACTGCGTCAGGCACGGTGTCAAGCCCGACAGGGTGCCCAACCTGGCCTGGAAGGACGAGAAGGGCAGTGTACATGAAAACCCCTTCACCCACATCCCCACCGACCTGAGCCACCTCATGGTGAGCAACTACGCCGAAACCGTGCGCTCGGTTATCAGATACCGCGACCTGGCCAGCTACGCCCCCTTCCGGGGGTGGAAGGACTACCCCATCACCGCCGTGCTCACCTGCAAGGGCTGCAAGGAGAACTGCGTTATCTGCGGCGGCTCCGCCGCCGCCTTCCGCAAGTTCTACGGGCGGGAGAGGCCCGTCTTTCGCTCTCCCCAAGCCGTGATTCGTAACGTGAAGCAGATAGAGAAATTCAGCACGGGGCCCATCTTTATCCTGGGCGACCTGCTCCAGCCGGGGGAGGACTACGCCGAGGAGGTTTTGCGAGGGCTGGAGGGGGTCAAAAACCAGCTCATCCTGGAGCTTTTCAAGCCCGCCCCGCCCGGCTTTCTGAAGCGCGTGGGCCAGGCCTGCCCCAACTTTTGCCTGGAGATTTCCCCCGAATCCCACGACCCCGTAGTCC
>CAYQPY010000108.1:0-3791 GCA_964419705.1 uncultured Dehalococcoidales bacterium | reverse complement strand
CGGTAACCGGGTAGCCTTCCCTTATCAGGTCGTAGGCGCAGGCTAAGCCCGCCGGACCCGAGCCGATAACGGCTACCTTATCTTCTTTAGTCCTCTCCACGGGGGTGGCTTTCTCCCGACCCGTGTTCAGCTCGTAGTCGGCCATAAAGCGCTTCAGCGAGCGGATGGAAACCGGCTCGTCAATCTTGCCCCGTTCGCAGTCCGTCTCACAGGGATGGGTGCAGACGCGCCCGCAAACGCCGGCAAAGGGCATCGTCCGCCGCAGCACTCCCAGCGCTTCCTTGAACTTGCCCTCGGAGATAAGGGCGATATAGCCCTGGGCGTTAACGCCCGCTGGGCAGGCAACGCGGCAGGGCGGCAAGCCCTGTTTATCGATAGTAAAGGCGTTGGGTACAGCCTGGGGGAAGGGGCGGTAAATCGCCTTTCTCTGGCCCAGGCCCAGGTCAAACTCGTTAGGCACCGTAACCGGGCAGACTTCGGAGCACTCGCCGCAGCCGGTGCACTTGTCCACGTCCACGTAGCGGGCTTTCTTGGTTATCTTGGCTTTGAAATTGCCCACGTAGCCATCGACACCCGTCACCTCGCTGTAGGACATCAGCTCGATATAGGGGTGGGCGCCCACCAAACTCATCTTAGGGGTCAGAATACAGGCGGAACAGTCCAGGGTGGGGAAGGTCTTGTCCAGCTGTATCATGTGCCCGCCGACGCTCGGCTCCTTCTCCACCAGGTAGACCTTGTGCTTGGAATCGGCAATCTCCAGTGCCGCCTGGATGCCGGCCACCCCACCCCCGACCACCAGGGTGTTGGGGTTAACCGGGACTTCTTTAGTCTCCAGAGGCTCCTGGTAGTAAACGCGCCTTACGGCGGCGCTCACCAGCGCCTTGGCTTTCTCGGTGGCGGCGGCTTTATCCTCGGTTATCCAGGAACAGTGCTCCCTGATGTTGGCCATCTCGAAAAGGTAGGGGTTCAAGCCCGATTCCTGGCAGACCCGACGGTAGGTTCGCTCATGCATCAGCGGCGAACAGGAAGCCACCACGACGCGGTTCAAGCCCATCTCCTTGATATCCTGTCGGATAAGGTCCTGCCCCGGGTCGGAACACATATATGTGTAATGCCGGGCAATGGCTACCGATGGTAAGGTCTTGGCGAACTCCGCAACCGCCTCCACATCCACCGTACCCGCAATGTTAGTCCCACAATGGCAGATGTAAACTCCGATTTTAGGCTCCACTTTGCCCTCCTTTAACTTTCCTGTATCCGGGGGGAAGAATGGATAAACGTAGCTAGATAAACCAAACTATCTTAACATATGAGCAAATTATGGTCAAGAAATACAGGCCATTTTCCCCGAGTGGGAAAACGTGATTGGGCACTAGTTTCCGGCGGACAATTTGTCCACCACCCCTTTCTGCCCCATAGCCAGCGTCAGGTCGCTACGCGTCCTTTCCAGCACCCCGCGCACCATGTCGGTGGTGTGGCGCAAGCCACCGGTGAGGGCGTCGGGGAAATCCATGGTCACCAGCGTATTGTAGATATCGTCCATGGCCGCCAGCAATTCCTCCCCGTTAGACAAGTCGCCATGTCTCATGCTATCCAGGAGGTAACGCCGCAGCTCGCCGACGGCTTCGCCCATGCCCTTGAGGTAGGCAACGGCATCGACGCCCAGCTCTTCCGGAGTCGGCAGGGGCTTCCCCGTCACCAGGGCCAGGGTAATGCTGCCCTCGGCAAATTCTTTCTGGGCGTCACGGACAAAGCCGGCATAGCCCAGCTCACTATAAGCCGAACAGGCTTTCTCGGCCTCGCTTAACAGGTTACGCGCCCCCTTGAGCAGTTCCCTGGCCTTGTCGAACTCCTGGCGGTGGACGGCGCGTATGGCCTGGCTGCAGTGACGGATAGCATCGCGGCAGCGCGGCAATACCTTCTCGCGGGCGGCGTCTTTAGCCGTCAAATTCTCTCTAATTCGGTCGGCGATTGGCTCCAGGTTATCGGTCAGTCCCTTCATTTTCCTGCCTCGAAACTGGTTATTATTCTGCGGGCGGCTTCGGCGATATCCTTAGCCCCCAACAGGGCGCTAATCACCGCCACCGCATCGGCGCCGTCAGCCGCCACCTCGGTTGCGTTGTCTTTATTGATACCCCCGATAGCCACCAGGGGCAGGCTCACCACCCCCCTCACCTGCTTTAGCCTGCCTACCCCCACCACCTTGGGCTTTTCCTTGGAAGCCGTCGGGTACATCGAGCCCACGGCGATATAGTCGGCGCCGCCGGCTTCAGCCATTTTAGCCTGCTCGACGGTATTCACCGAGCCGCCCAGTATCATATCCATCGGCAGCATTCGTTTGGTTACAGATACAGGCAGGTCCTCCTGCCCCAGGTGCAGCCCGTCGGCGCCAGTAGCTAAAGCTATATCGAGGTGGTCGTTGACGATAAAGAGCACGCCCTTTTCGGCGCAGAGCTTCTTTAGCTGTTGGGCAATGGGCAGCAGTTCCACCTTGGCGGTGAACTTATCGCGCAGCTGGATGGCGCCAGCCCCACCCCGAATCAGCTCCTGGGCGACCTTGAGGTGACTGCGCTTGCCCAATAACCGACTGTCGATGATGGCATACAGCCCCACCAGTTTACTCGTCTTATCCTGTCGCAGCAGCCTGGAAAGCAGCTCCTGCTCTATCGTATAGAGAGCAAAGCGGGCCTGTTTGAACTTCTCGGCATCTAGTTTCGGCGTGGGGCCCGGCACTTTAGCCATTTCCTCCAGTATCCTCAGCGCCTCCTGTACCCGGCGGGCGTTAGCCACCACCGCTATCGGCAGCTCTCTCTGCTCATCTTCACCCGCGACTTCAATGTCAAAGCCGACGTCGTTCTCGGAGTCGCGCGACTGGATAAGCGGCTGGTTAAAGGCTAAATCCCCCCTCAGAATCTCATGACGGATGCTCTTTAGCTGCTGCGTCAGCGCCGCGTCGTTGAGCATCATCCGCGCCAGCTCTTCCAGCAAGTGCAACCCCTCGCCGGCACGGTTTAGGTTGGCGTCGATAATACGCTGTCTCTGGTTTGGCATCGGCATCTTAAAGCCCTCAGGCAGATTCTAGCACAGGCCAACTAAAGATAAAAGCGTCAGTCCTCACCCACGGCGTTCTCGAACAGCTCTATTCGCGAGGGCTTGTTCTTCCGGTCGAGCTCTATGGCCACGACATCGATACGCCACAGCTGGGGCAGCTTATCGTGCGCCTGCTGGTAGCGGGCGGCCACCGCCCGCAGTCTTTCCCGCTTATCGGCGGTTATTGACTCTTCGGGGCTGCCGAACTCAAGGCTCCGCCTCGTCTTTACCTCGACAAAGACCAGGTAGTCCTTGTGCTCGGCGATGATGTCGATTTCGCCCTCGGGGCAGCGGTAGTTGGTCTCGCGGATGCGGTAGCCCCGTTTTTTGAGGTAGTCTTTAGCCAGCTTTTCGCCCAGTATGCCCGTGTCTCGGCTTTTCATTCCCCTCTCCCAAGTTTCTAGTCCCACACCAACCCACCCCATAGAGGTGTAACCTCTATAGACTTCTCCCCCACCCCCCATTCACTCCATCGTCATTGCGAGGAGTCCTGCGCAGGCAGGATGACGAAGCAATCTCCAGCTAGTCTCCCCCTTTGACAAAGGGGGATTAAGGGGGATTTCCCCCTAATATGTCATTCTGAAGGAGCACAGCAACTGAAGAATCTCAAAGAGACCCTTCGCTACGCTCAGGGTGACAACAAAAACGGCGAGTACTCCTTCCCCCAATATGTCATTGCGAGCCGCAGGCGAAGCAATCTC
>CAYQPY010000107.1:0-3814 GCA_964419705.1 uncultured Dehalococcoidales bacterium | reverse complement strand
GCTAACGGCGCCGCTGGGCTTTGTCCCCACCATGGGCTATCTCCACGAGGGCCACCTGGAACTGGTCAGGCGGGCAAAAACAGAAAACCCCTCGGTGGCGGTCAGCATCTTCGTCAACCCCACCCAGTTCGGTCCTAAGGAAGACTTCGCCCAATATCCCCGCGACCCCGAGCGCGACCTGGCGCTACTCAAGAAAGAAGGCACCGACGTCGTCTTTATGCCCCCGGCGGCAGAGATGTACCCCCCCGATTTTAATGGCTGGGTGGAGGTGGGCAAGCTCGCCGAGAAACTTGAAGGCGCCGCCCGCCCCGGCCACTTTAGAGGGGTAGCCACCGTCGTCGCCAAGCTCTTTAACATCGTCCAGCCCGACAAAGCCTACTTCGGACAGAAGGACGCACAGCAGCTGGTGGTTATCAAAAAGATGGCAAGCGACCTCGATATGGGCATTGAAATCGTGGCCGTGCCCACCGTGCGCGAGCCCGACGGCCTGGCTATGAGCAGCCGCAACACCTATCTCAATGCAGGGGAAAGAAAGCAGGCGGCGGTCTTGTATCAGGCTTTAACCCTGGCGCAGAAGCTTTACGCTGAGGGGGAGAGGGACGCCGAAGCCATCAGAGAGCAAATGACCGCCCTCATTGGGCAGCAGCCCCTGGCCGACATCGAATACATCTCCATCGCCGACGCCGAAACATTGGACGAACTGGACAGGGTTAAACCACCGGCGCTGGTGTCAATGGCGGTGAGGTTCGGCAAGACGCGGCTGATTGATAATGTGGTGGTGGGGTAATCATCAACTTGGTGGTGGGGTGCTCCCCACCCCCGCTCGGTTCAATATCTGGTCAAGCTGCTCGTCCTCAATCTGGGTGTCAAGCTGCACCCACAGGGGCATGTGGTCTGACAGCTGGTAGGTCAGTTCATCTTCGTTTTCGCCTTCGTACATCTCCGGATATTCCGCCTCGGGGAACAGCTCTCGCCAGTCGTTACAGTAGAAATCGAGCACCCCACCCTTGCTCTTTGAAGTCGTGGTATGGCGGCGGTAGTGCAGTATCTGGTCATAGCGCTTGTTACGGGCCAGGTTGCTGCCGTGCGCGATGCCCCTTAGGGCATCGGGGATTTCCAGCCCCTCGCTGGTGATTGCCTTGTAGAGAGCATCGTCAATTTTGGGGATGTTGAAGTCCCCCATAACGATGAAATCCTTGTCCACCACGTATTTCTCTTTGCGACGCTTATCGACCCATTTGGCCAGCCCTTTCAGTGGGGCGATGCGGGAAACCGCGCTTTTACCCCAGCGGATATGGACAGCGAGCAGGATAAAGTCGAAGTTGCCGGCTCTAAAGGAAGCCATGAACGGGCTGCGCCACCAGACGAGGGTCGGTGCGTACTGTTTGGTTTTCGGGTTCTTTCTGAGCGGCGGGTTGGCTTCGGCGGCCAGACCGGTAAATACGGTTACTCGCCCATCATAAAGGTAGGCGACGCGCTCCCGGTTGCCGGCGCGGTCAGAATTAAAGTCGGAGAACACCACATGCCAGTAGGGCCCTAGAATCTTCATCACGCGCTTGAGGTCGGTCAAGTCGTCCCTTAACTCGACGATGGCGGTGATGTCGAACTGGTTTAAAATCTCGGCGATGTAATGGATAGCCGCCTCGCTGCGCCGCTTGCGCCGCCGCATCCTGCCGAACTCGCGGATATTCCAGGTGGCGATATTCAATGTCTTGTCCAGCTTAGAAGGCGCGATTTTAGCTTTCTGGATACGCTTCTGCAGGGCCTTCAAGCCCTTGGCAATCTGCGGACTAACTTCACCGTGAAACATAAATCACCTCCTCCGTTTATTTCCAAATCAAAAAGGGCGCCAGCTACCGCCATAGTCTTCAGCAGTCCCGGCGCCCTCGTTTCGTCCCATCAGCCCCCCACAATTTTTAAGGTTGTCACAGGTTGGGGCTCAATTCTAGCCATCTGGCAGGATTTTGTCAATGTCCCCACCCCTAATGTATTATCCCGTAACCCCCACTCACCGCGTCACGGAAGATACCAAGCTCCGGCGGATAGAAGGTAAAAATGCCGAAAGCCGCCGCCAGCAGGATTACCATAACCACCCCTACCCCACCCATCCACTTCGGCCACTGCTTCATGGTCAATATCTTGTAGCTGGCGAACTGCCCCAGCGCCACGGCCACGAAGAAAATCGAAATATCGACGGCTAAAATCTCCTCGCCGAAGATAGCCGTATAGGCGTAAAAGATGGCGGCGATGGCAACAGGCATAACGTAGATACCGATGGCTTTAGCGACAAAGAAGTTATTGACCGAGCGTTTCAGGAAGGGGTATTCGATGATGGCGAAAAACAGGGCCGGCCAGAAGGCTATCTTAAAGTGCTCCCATACGCTCTCGTTGACGGCAGCGATAACGCCCACGGGCAACCAGCCGCCCGCCCAATCGAAAAGAAAGTGGAACATCGCCCCCACGATAAAGATGACCCCAATACCGACCAGCTCCCACCTTAAAACAGACCTTTTCATAGCTCCCTCAACATAGACATTACTAGCAGCTTGCGTTTCTGTCAATACCCCTAATCCTACTCCCTCACCAGCGCCATCATCCCCAGCATAGCTATGAAGGCCAGGCCAGCGCCGAAGTAGAAGGGAGCCGCGGGACTGACTGTCTGCCACAGCCAGCCGGCAATGAGGCTGGCGGGGAGGAGGGTAAGACCAACCACCCCGTGATAAAGCCCGTAGGCGGTGCCCCTCTTCTCCTCGGGCACCAAATCAGCGACAAAGGCTCGCGCCACCCCCTCCACCACCCCGTAGTAGAGACCGTAGCCGGCAAAGAGCAGCCAGACCTGCCACAGCTCCGATGCCAGGGCAAATCCCACATAGACCAGGGCATAGATAAACCAGCCCAGGATGATAACCCGCCGCCTCCCCAGCCTGTCCGATAGCATCCCCGCCGGCAGAGCGGTAACAGCGTAAGCGATATTAAACACCACCAGCATCAAGACCACATAGATAACCGATGAGCCCAGGTCCTGCGCCCTCAGGATAACGAAGAAATCGCTGGAGTTGCCCAGGGTAAACACCGCCATAACCACCAGAAACAGCTTGAAGCGGGTATCAAAACTCCCTATCTTTCTGAAGCCCGCCAGGGAGCCGGTGCCACTCGAAACAGGCTTCTTCTTCTCCCGAACAAAAAGCAGCAGCACAACCACCGCTACCACTGCCGGCACCACACCCACCAACACCAGCCACTGGTAGGTCTTTAAGTTAAGCTCAAACCCCCCACCCTGAGCCAGATAGATAATGAGAGCGGCTATGGCCAGCCCCAGGACGGCGCCGAAGGTATCCATCGCCCGGTGCAAGCCAAAGCCCTTCCCCCTCTCCTTGGCCGAGACCGAGTCAGCCACCAGGGCATCGCGGGGGGAGGTGCGGATGCCCTTGCCCACCCTATCGCCGAATCTGATTGCCAGCACGCCACCCCAGCTCGATGCCAGATACATAAAAGGCTTGGCTATCGTAGAAACACTGTAGCCCAATACCGCCAGAGGTTTGCGCCTCCCCACCCTATCGCTGAGCCAGCCGCTGAAAATCCTGAAGATAGCGTCGGCGCTTTCCGACAGCCCGCCGATAAGACCGATAACGGGAGTGCCTATCCGCAGCACATTGAACAAAAAGAGGGGGACAAGGGTAAAAATCATCTCGCTGGAGATATCGGTCAGCAGGCTGACTATGCCCAGCAAGAAGACGTTGGGGTTAAGCCCAAAGACCCTGCGCTTCATAGCTAACCAGTATACCATATCGGGTGAAGTTGCTTGACACTAACA
>CAYQPY010000106.1:0-3821 GCA_964419705.1 uncultured Dehalococcoidales bacterium | reverse complement strand
CCACCTACAGCTGAACATAGGTCTTGGGCTCAAGATTGGTGGCAAAACTCCAGACGGTAGCCTTGCCCTTAAGCCGATAGATGACTATCGCCCCGTAGCCCTCTTTTTCCACGATAGGCTTCAAAAACGGCCTCTGGACGACTATCTCTTCCTTCACCTTTATATCCTCAACCGGCTCGAAAGCGCCGCTCACCCTCACCTGGATACCGTCCTTGGCGTTAAAGAAGCAAAGCTCCACGTTGGGGTTAGCCGACAGCTGCTTATACAGGTCTTTGTAGGTGCCGGTCTGAATTATAATCCCGTCCCCGTCGGCGCTGACCATGCCAATGGCACGCACGCGGGGCTTATCCCCCTCCAGCGTCGCCAGGTAGCAGGTCGGATTAGCATTCAAGAATTCCAGAATCTCACTCTTGTTCATATAAATTTTCCCTTTCTCTTAAAATATCAGACTTGCTGAATAGTCCCTGCACTATTTCCCGCACCGGTCGGAAGCTTCGGCGGTGGATGGGGCAGGCGCCCAGCCGAGACAGGCAGGCGACGTGCTGCCGAGTGCCGTAGCCCTTGTGCTGGGCCATTCCGTAGCCGGGATAGAGCCTGTCGAACTCCACCATCACCCAGTCGCGGGCTACCTTAGCGATAATTGAGGCGCAGGCGATGGAAAAGCACAGGTCATCGCCGTGGGTAATGCCCTTCTGGGGCAGTTTTAGCTCGGGCAGGCACAGATGGTCGATGAGCAACGACTCCGGGGAGGGTGAAAGCCGCTCTACGGCCTGCTTCATGGCAACTCGGGTGGCTCTGACGACCCCCTGGCTATCCACCAGGGAGTGCGGCGCCATCCCCACCCCCACCGAAACGGCTACTGCATATATATGGGGGAAGAGTATCTCGCGTTTAGCGGGACTGAGCTGCTTGCTGTCCCTCACCCCGGCGAGCTGAGCGGCATCAGCGGAGTTGGGCAGGATAACAGCGGCGGCGACCACGGGTCCCGCCAGCGCCCCCCGCCCTACCTCGTCGACGCCGGCAATAAGGCGGTAGCCCTGCGCCACCATTTGCTCTTCCTCAATAAAGGACGGCATCTATTATACCCCCACCCAGGACTTCGTCGCCCTGGTAGAAGACCACCGATTGCCCCGGTGCCATCGCCGACTGCGGCTCGACAAAGCGGACTTCGGCACTATCGTCCGCGGGATAAAGCTCGGCGGCGGCTTCGGGCGCTTTGTAGCGGATCCGGGCCGTTATTTCCATAGGTTCTTTCGGCGGTTGACCCGAAACCCAGCTAAGTTGGCGGGCAACCAGCACATTATGTAAAGCCTGTTCCCGGCTTCCCACCACGATTTTGTTGTTTTCCGCGTCTATTTTGAGCACGTAAAGCGGCTCCTCCGAAGTTAGCCCCAGGCCCTGCCGCTGGCCTATGGTATAGAGGGCTAAACCCCCGTGTTTGCCTAAAATCTTGCCGTTTATGTCAACGATTTCCCCTGCTTTGAGGGGTATATTCTCAGCGACAAAGGCCCGATAATCGTTATCGGGGATAAAGCAAACATCCTGGCTGTCGTGGTGCCCGCTGGCGGGCAAATCCAGCTCCCTGGCTATTGTTTTGACCCTTTCCTTGGTCAATTCGCCCAGCGGCAAGAGCAAATGTCGCAGTTGCTCCTGCCCCAGAGTGTACAGAAAGTAGGCCTGGTCTTTGGTTATGTCAACCGCCTTCTTCAGTTTATAGCCCTCTGGAGTGGCTTCAACGCGGGCATAATGCCCCGTGGCGAAGTAGTCCGCCCCCATCTCCAGTGCCCTCTCCGGTACGATATCGAATTTTACATACTGGTTGCAGGCGATACAGGGGTTGGGTGTCCGTCCCCGGCCGTACTCCCGGCAAAAATAGTCGATGACCAGTTGCTTAAACTCCCTCTCCAGGTCAAGCTTATAAAGAGGTATCTCCAACAGCTGGCAGGTGCGCTCCAGAGCTGCAAGGTTATTAGACATAATGTCAGCTCCCAGCCTCATATGGACGCCGCTGACCTCGTAGCCGGCCTGTTTCAACAGCGCCGCCGCCACCGACGAGTCCACTCCCCCGCTCATGGCTACGGCAACCCGCTTTTTTGCCATCGAGCACTCCTTGTATCGCTACAGAAAATCGTTACCGTGATGCTATTGGTGGTTTTTAAGCTCAGGGAAGTAGCTGGCGTACTCTTTTCCAGATAGCCTCGGCTATTTTAGCCCTAGACTGGCTGGCGTCTACCACCAGCCAACGCTCTGGCTCTTCTGAGGCCAGCTTCAGGTAGCCCTCCCTCACCTTGCGGTGGAAGGCTACGGCTTCCTGCTCAAAGCGGTCTCGCTTATCCGCTCCCTTGCGGGCAAAACAGGTCTCGACCGGCGCGTCGAGTAATATGGTCAGGTCGGGCGTCAGCCCCTGCGTCGCCGCTTTGTTTACCGCCTTGACCATGGCCAGGTCCAGCCCCCGCCCGTAGCCCTGGTAGACGGTGGTGGAATCGGCAAAACGGTCGCTGATAACCACCTGGCCGCTTTTCAGGGCGGGTTTTATGACCTCGGTTACCAGCTGAGCGCGGGAGGCGTTAAACAGCATTAGCTCGGTCAGCGGCGAAATATCGGTGTTTTGCGCCCACTTCAGCCAGCGCCCTATTCTCTTGCCAAAGGGGGTGCCGCCCGGCTCATGGGTCAACAGGACGGGAACGTCCAGCTTTGAGAGCCTGCGGTAGAGCGCCTTAGCCTGGACGCTCTTGCCACCCCCCTCCCCACCCTCAAAGGTTATGAATAGGGACATCTATTACCTCATCTAATTCTGCAGCTCGGCATACTCCGGGTCTAGTTGAACCGCCTTTGAGTAAGAATCCTTGGCGGCGTAATCCATCCCGATTAGTTCCAGAACCACCCCTTTGTTATACCAGGCATCGGCATCTATCGGGTTTAGCTCGATGGCTTTATTAAAAGCGTCCAACGCCTCTTCATACCTCTTGAGCATAGCCAGGGCACCCCCCCGGTTAAAAAGGGCCACCGCATCATACGGGTTTAGCTCGACGGCTTTATTAAAAGCGTACAGCGCCTCCTCATACTTTCCCAACTCTTTAAGAACCATTCCCTTGTTATACCAGGCAGCGGAATGTCGTGGGTTTACTTCAATAGCGGTATCATAGATATCCAGCGCTTCTTTAGAGCGGCCCAGTCGCTTAAGGACGTTCCCTTCGTTACACCAGGCGCTGGCGTCCTGCGGGTTTATCCCCGTGGCTCTGATAAAAGCATCCAGGGCTTCCTCATAGTTGCCCAGCCTGGTCAGAACGAGCCCCTTGTTTTGCCAGGCGCCGTCGAATTTTGGGTCTATCTCAATGGCCTGGTTATAGGCATCCAGAGCTTCTTCATATTTGCCGAGCGCGGTCAGGGCAACACCCTTGCTATTCCACTCCTCGGCTGTCATCTCGTCTTTCACTGTACCCCTTAACCCTTATAAATTCTCACCCTCCGGTTGGGGTCCTTGCCCGTGCTCTGTGAAGCCAGGTTACTGCGCTGGGCGAGCAGGTGTTGCAGTCTCCGTATATAGGCGCTCTGCGGACTGAGCTCCACCGCCCCCTCCCCCTCCCTCACCCGGCCCACGGCTTCTTCGGCCTCGCCGAGGGCGAGCTTAAGCCGGCTTTGCTTCTCGGCACCGGCCCGGGGATAGACGGTATCCAGCAGCTGCCTGATTTGAGCCGGTGTATTGCTCTTGAGGACGTAGATAGGCAGCTTCGAGGCTTCGGCGTCGCTGACCTTCTGCGGTTTACGCCGATAGTAAGCTTTAGAGATGACGAAGAGGTCGGCTTCCTTTAAGTTCCCCA
>CAYQPY010000105.1:0-3897 GCA_964419705.1 uncultured Dehalococcoidales bacterium | reverse complement strand
TGTCGGCGCCCATCTCCTCCAGGATACGGGCTTTATTAACGAAATAATCAATGTTATAGACCGGCCCTCCCAGCTTGGGCTCGGTCAGGGAGTAGCTCAGGCAGAGCTGGGCGTGCTTGCCGCACTCTTTGACCGCCTTGAGGCTGGTGACGAAGTTGCGCTCGTCGTTGACGGCGTCGAAGATACGGAAGATGTCTATTCCCACCTCGGCGGCGTGGTGGACGAAGGCGGTGACCACGTCGTCGGCGTAGTTGCGGTAGCCCACCAGGTTCTGCCCCCGCAAAAGCATCTGCAGGGGAGTATCGGGCATGAGTTTTTTCAATACGCGGGGTCGCTCCCAGGGGTCTTCGTTGAGGAAGCGGGTGGGCACGTCAAAGGTAGCCCCGCCCCACACCTCCATGGAGTAGTAACCCGTTTTGTTCATCTCGGCGGCGATTCCGGCCATATCTTCGGTGACCATCCTCGTCGCCAGCGAGGACTGGTGTCCGTCGCGGAGGGTGACGTCGGTTATCTTTAATGGGTTCCTGGCAGCTGTCTTCTTCTTTGCTGTCGGCATCATTTACTCCTCTCTCCGGGCGTTCGGCTCTTTGTGCCCCTTGTTTCGGGATGCCCTGGGGTGGGGGGTAGGTGATTGCTTCTCCTAAAGCGGGATGTTTCCGTGTTTCTTCTTGGGACGGGTGGTTTCTCCCGTATTCTTCAACGACTCCAGCGCCCTGATTAGCTTGGGTCGGGTCACCTTGGGGTCGATGACGTTATCGATATAGCCCCGGGCGGCGGCCTGGTAGGGGTTGGCGAAGCTGTCCTTATATTGCTTAACCAGCTCCTGCCGGGTCTTGTCGCCGTCCTTGGCTTTGGCTATAGCCTCCCGGTAGATGATATTGACCGCCCCCTCCGGCCCCATCACGGCGATTTCCGCCGTCGGCCAGGCGTAGTTGATGTCTCCCCGCAGGTGCTTACTGCTCATCACGATGTAAGCCCCCCCGTAGGCTTTGCGGGTAATCACGGTCAGCTTGGGTACAGTGGCTTCGGCGTAGGCGAAGATAAACTTGGCGCCGTGCCGGATGATGCCCCCCTGCTCCTCCTTGGGTCCGGGCATAAAGCCGGGCACATCGACGAAGCTCACCAGAGGGATGCCGAAGGCGTCACAGAAGCGCACGAACCTGGCTCCCTTGACCGAGGCGTTGATATCGATAATCCCGGCCATGTGGGCCGGTTGCTGGGCGACGATGCCCACCGTTTTGCCGCTCAAGCGGGCAAAGCCCGTAATCAGGTTGGGGGCAAAGCTCTGGTGTACCTCCATAAAGTCGCCGTTGTCGGCGATGCTGTTAATTATCTGCTTCATGTCGTAGACCTTGCTGGGCGCGTCGGGGATAATATTGCGCAGCTTCTCGTCCGTTCTTTTGGGGTCGTCGGTAGGCTTTAGCTTGGGCGGTTCTTCCTTATAGCTCTGGGGCAGAAAGCCCAGCAGGCGCCGCACGCTCTTCAGGCAGTCGGGCTCGTTATCCGAGATAAAGTGGGCGACCCCGCTCTTCTCGGCGTGGGTCTTGGCTCCTCCCAGCTCTTCGTGTGTTATATCAATGCTTATAACCGCCTTGACCACGTCGGGCCCCGTGATGTACATCTGGCTGGTACCCTTGACCATGAAGACGAAATCGGTGATGGCCGGCGAATAGACGGCTCCCCCCGCCGAAGGCCCCATCACCACTGACAATTGCGGCACCACCCCCGAATACAAACTATTGCGCAGCAGTATCTCGCCGACGCCGTAGAGGCTCACCACCCCTTCCTGGATGCGGGCGCCTCCCGAGTCCCAGATGGCGATTATAGGCGCCCCGTTCTTGACGGCCAGGTCCATTACCTTGCACACCTTCTGCGCCGATACCTCGGAAATCGTCCCCCCCAGTACGGTGAAGTCCTGCGCGTAGACAAAAACAGTCCTGCCGTCAATCTTGCCGAAGCCGGTGACGACGGCGTCGCCCGGGTATTGCTTGTCGGCCAGGCCGAATTCGGTGGTGCGGTGGGTAACGAACGGGTCCAGCTCTTCGAAGCTGCCCTTGTCGAGGAGGAGGTCAATCCTCTCCCGAGCGGTCAGTTTACCCTTGTCGTGCTGCTGCTGGATTCGCTTTTCCCCGCCCCCCGCCCTGGCTTTTCGCTCCAGTTCAGATAGTTTAGCCAGCTTATCTTTCATCGCAATCAGGGCTCCCAGTCGTGAGAAATTCGGGGTATAATCGCTAATCATCATATCATAAGGCAAATCAGATAGGCAAGGGTTTGCCGTTTCCCTCTCTGCCGTCATTGCGAGGAGCGCAGCAACGAAGCAATCTCCCCACCCCGATTTTATCTTTTCCCGCCCGCCACCCTTTTAAGGTAAAGAGGGGTTTCACCCCTCTTAAGCACCCCAGAGGGGACGCCATCTCCATATATTTTGGGGGTTCTTAAGGGGGCGAAGCCCCCTTTGAAAGACGTTTGTGGGTGGGCTTGGTGTGGGACGAAAACCTGGGGGGGGGTGGGGCATAATACCTGCGCTAACAACCCCCTATCTGGTCACCCCGCCCAAAGAGTGCTAAAATAGAAACAGGGTTTTTGTTATGGAAAGCCAGTCTGTTTTAGCCACCACACGCTGCGGCGAGCTTGAGTTGCGCTGGGGCGAGCGTACCTATGTCATGGGCATCCTCAACGTCACCCCCGATTCCTTCTCCGGTGACGGGCTGGCCGACGACGTCAAAGCCGCCGTGGCGCGGGCGAAGCAACTGGCGGCAGAAGGTGCCGACATCATCGACATCGGCGGCGAGTCCACCCGACCTAATGCCCAACCCGTATCAGTCGACGAAGAGCTGCGGCGCGTTATTCCTGTCATCGAAAGGCTGGCCGGTGAGCTTGCCGTGCCTATGAGCATCGACACCACCAAGTCGGGGGTGGCGCAAAGAGCCCTGGAAGCGGGGGCGAGGATGCTCAACGACCAGTGGGGCTTAAAAGGCGACCCCCGCCTGGCCGAGCTAGCCGCCGAGTGGAAAGTCCCCATCGTCCTGATGAGCAACCAGCGGGACAAGGGCGGCTACGACGCCGTGCTCAAGCGCGATACCGCCGACTATAGAGACCCCATAGCCGAGATAATAAGCTCTCTAAAAGGGAGTTTGGAGATAGCAACCGAGGCCGGCGTGCCCGGGGAAAACATCATCATCGACCCCGGCATCGGCTTCGGCAAGAGCTGGCAGCACGACCTGGAGATAGTCCGCCGCCTGGGCGAGGTCGCTGAGCTGGGCAAGCCCATCCTGCTCGGGCCATCGGGCAAGTCCTTCATCGGCAAGGTGCTCGACCTTCCCGTCAGTGAGCGCCTGCAGGGCACCGCCGCCGCCGTGGCTATCGGCATCGCTCACGGTGCCGACATGGTGCGCGTTCACGATGTTAAGCCCATAGTCCAGGTCTGCCGCATGAGCGATGCTATCGTTCGAAGGAGGTAAATTGGCAACTGAAGCGGCAATCGCCTATATCGGCCTGGGCTCCAATCTGGGAGACCGCCAGGCCAATCTCGACCGGGCTCTGGAGTTTCTGGGGCAAAGGCTGCGGATAAAAAAGATTTCCTCGATATACGATTCCGAGCCGGTGGGCAATATCGAGCAGCCCCGCTTTCTCAACCTGGTCTGTGAGGTCGCCACCAACCTCCCCCCGATGGCGCTGCTGGCGCTGGGCAAGGGCATCGAGAACAAGCTGGGGCGGTGGGGAGGTCCTTCCGGCGCCCCCCGCACCATAGACATCGATATCCTGCTCTACGGCGACGAGGTCATGGATACCCCCGAGCTTACCATCCCCCACCCCCGCAAGGACAAGCGCGCGATCGTCCTCGGCCCCCTGGCGGACAGGGCCCCCAACGTGGGGCACCCCGTCCCCCGCCAGACC
>CAYQPY010000104.1:2907-3906 GCA_964419705.1 uncultured Dehalococcoidales bacterium | reverse complement strand
GCGGTGCCCTTCTTCGGCGATGTCGCCGACTTTGAGGCGGCTAAAAAGCTGATACAAACGGCTGTCGACAGCTTCGGCAGGATCGATATCCTGGCTAACGTTGCCGGCACCTTCGGCTTCAGCCCTATCTGGGAGATGAGCGAGGAGCTTTGGGACAAGGTTACCCTCACCAAGCCCAAGGGCTATTTCAACTGCATCCGCCACGCCGTCCCCTTCATGATGAAACAGAAGTGGGGGCGGATAATAAACTGCACCTCGCGGGCGTTTATGGGTGATGTTCTCAAGCACGCCGAGTACTGCGCTGCCAACGCGGGGGTGGTGGGGTTGACCAGGGCGGTGGCTAAAGAGCTAGCCCAGTATGGTATAACCTGCAACGCCTTCGCCCCCTTTGCCCTGACGCGGGCGTCCCTTGAGCTGGCGGCTTACGACGAAGCCGTAAGCGCGGCGGAAAGCCCCTGGATGGATAGGAAGTTCAGCTTTTCTCTGGAAATGACGCCGAGCCCGGATGACGTGGCTCCCTTGATAAACTATCTCGCCTCCGACGAAGCGGCCAAGATAAACGGCCGGATCTTTAACGTGGGCGGCCCTATCATCAGCCTTTACTCGGAGCCCGAAGTTTCTAATACACTGGTCAAATACGGAGGCGCCTGGACGCTGGACGAGCTGAGGCAGCAGATACCCTTCGCGCTGTTTCCGCCGGAATAAGCCATTTTTTGAGCATAACTATAAAAGGAAGCGATAAATGAAAGGAGAGCTAAAATGGCCGAATCGAAATACGGGAAGTATATTGTCTACGAACCCAAGGAGAACATCGTCAAACCCCCCTGGAGCCCCAAGGGCCCGATTCCCGGCCGCATCGCCTATGTAGACCACGAGGTCGTCGACGGCGCCTTCTACATGGAGTGCGTCTGGCTGATGCCCGGAATGAGGCCTCCGCCCGGTGTTGACATTAAGAAAGTAGGGCCGCAGGCTCATACCCACGATTATGACGAAATCCTG
>CAYQPY010000104.1:0-2897 GCA_964419705.1 uncultured Dehalococcoidales bacterium | reverse complement strand
GGCTTCTTCGGCTCCGACACGGAAAACATGCGTGACCTGGGCGGCGAGGCCGTGTTATGGCTGGGGGACGAAGAGCATGTCATCAACAAGAGCTGCCTGGTCTTTATTCCCAAGGGGCTGCAACACTGTCCGCTATACTTTCCCCGCATAGATAAGCCCATCTTCCACTTCAGCGTCGGCCCCGGCAAGATGTACTACTAAGCCACCGGTCAGGGTTCTATCAGCGTTCCCTGGGTTAGCCTGTGTTTCTTCCTTAGCTCCCTTATCTGGGGGATAAGGAGCAGGATAGTTAGCAGGGAGGCAAACCCATCGGAGATGGGGAAAGCCAGCCACACCCCGTCCAGCCCTAAGAAGTTAGGCATTATCAGTACTATCGGAATCAGGAACAGGATGGGCCGGGCTATCGAGGTGATGAACGACTGGAATGCCTTCCCGATGGACTGGAAGACCAGTGAGCCTACCATCATAATGCCAATAATAGACAGGGCCAGGAAGATACGCTTGGCGGCATAGGCACCAAGGGCAACTAGTCCGGCATCGTTGGTGAAGATACGGATAAACGGTTCCGGGGCGAAATAGATAATCCCGAATACCACCAGCCCGCAGGCGAAGGCGGCACCCATGGCGATTAGAATCGCCCTTATGGCGCGGTCGTAACGCTTGACCCCGTAGTTAAAGCCCAGAATTGGCTGCAGGCCCCCGCCGATAACGATGCCCGGCATAATGGCGAACATCATTATGCGCTGAATGATGCCGAAGGCGGAGATAGCCAGGTCACCGCCATAGAGAATGAGCATCCGGTTGACGAAAATGGCGGAGATGCTGGTGGCCACCATCCGGGAAAAAGAGGCAACCCCTATAGCCAGGATTTGTTTCAGTATGTGCCACTGGATAGCCATGTTGTGCAGGTAAATCTTGAGGAAGCTCTTCCCTGAGAAATAATACCTCATAAAAAAAGCGACGGAGACCATCTGGGCTATCACCGTAGCCAGCGCCGCTCCCTGTATCCCCATACCCATCGGTATGATAAAGATGGCATCGAGTATGATGTTGGCTACCGCCCCGATAATCATGCCTATCATCGGTGTGCGGGCGTTGCCCTCGGCTCTTATCAGGTTATTCAGGGCCATGGAGAAGGTCATGAAGAGCATACCGATGACGATAATGGTCATGTAGTCATGGGCGTAGGGGAGGATGGTCTCCGAAGAACCCATAAGCCGCAGCCAGAAGTCGGGCATAGCCAGGCAGGCAATCATTAACGCCACCGATAGTATGATATTGGCGGTCAGGGCGTTGCCCAGCGTCCGCTCCGCCTTGGGCACGTCGCCGGCTCCGATTGACCTTGAAATCAGTGACGCCCCACCCATCCCCGTCATCTCTCCGATGCCTATCGACAGCATCTGCAACGGGAAGACGATGGAAAGTCCGGCAATACCCAGAGGACCAACGTAGTGGCCGATAAAGATGGTGTCCACCACGTTATACAGGGTCATGACGAACATACCGAAAAAGGTGGGCAGGGATAATTTAAGCAGCAGCCGCCCGATTCGGTCGTCGTCAAGCACGCTTTGGTTTCGTTGGTTTATCATGTATGTAAATCCCGGTAGATTGACAGGGTAGGGGGCTGGCTACTGCAATCTGGATAGTATCTCCCGCAGTCTCTCCAGCGAAGCCGACAGGTCGGCCCGTTCTTTATCGGTGAGGCCGGATAGAATCTCTTTGGTTGCCTTCTTTATGTTGCCGCCGTGTCCCTCCAGGAAAGCGCCGCCCTTAGCGGTAAGCACGATATTGGTCACCCTGCGGTCGGCGCTATCGGCTTGCCTCTCCACCATTCCCGCCTCCACCAGCTTATCGATGAGGTGGGTCATCTGGGCTCGGGCTATGAGCAACCTTTCCCCGATTTCGGTAATGTTGAGGATGCCCTTCTCCTTGCGTAACAGCAGCATAATCTCGAAGTGTAGCGGCGAGATGTCCGCGGCGCCGCTAACCAGCGCCGTCTTAAGCATCTTGCGCCGTATGCCCCTGAAGATAAGCGGGGGCACGGACAGCAGGTCATCGACCATTTGGCTTACAATATCCTTTTCCATTTTCTCGGCCTTCCCCCGGTCCTTCCGGGGTAATGATTTATTATGTATATAGTATATAATATAAACTATTTTTTGGCAAATACTACTAGCTTAGAGGGCAAGGCATCTTGACCAGCCAGCCCGTGACTGCTATGCTTGCTCTGGAAAGGGGGTGCAAAATGGCTAAAAAGGAATATGCGCACCTGGTAAAACCGTTATTGGTACAGAAACCGCCCGCGGGCCTCTACCCCGAGCCACGTATCTGGATGGAAGGCAAGGATATGGAAGGCTTTAACGCCAATTTTTCCTTCGGCTTCGTCAAGAAAACGGGGGTCTGTCACCCGCTTGAGGGGGCGCTGGTGCATCCTTACGACGAATGTCTGGTTTTCGCTGGCACTGATAATAGTAATATACTCTATTTGGGTGCCGAAATATCGATACAACTCGGCGAAGAAGGCGAGGAGCATATCTTTAACGAGCCCTCGGTGGTGCTCATTCCCAAGGGCATGCCTCACGGCCCGGTTACCTACCGGCGGGTCGATAGGCCTATTGTTCACTACCATATTGGGCTGGCGGCTGACTACAAGGCTGAATCGGTTCCCAGAAAGGCAAAGGCGGCTAAGACGTCAGACTCAAAATACGGGCACTTGGTTAAAAGGCTGATTACCTATATTGATTGGAAAGAGGTAGATTCTCGAAAGCTTGGCGAGGGCCCTCCGGCAAATACGCTGGATTATTCGTCTATCGCTGACCGTGCTGGCGTACTGCATTTTGCCGAAAGAGGCGTGGGGCCGGGAAACGGCGACCAGGTTGTATGGCTCTACGGTAAGG
>CAYQPY010000103.1:0-3956 GCA_964419705.1 uncultured Dehalococcoidales bacterium | reverse complement strand
AAACCGATGGTTATCATGATAACCGCCAGCGTCATCAACATCATTCTCGACCCCTTTATGATTCTGGGGTTGGGGCCTTTCCCGGAGATGGGCGTCCGCGGGGCGGCGCTGGCGACGATTATCGCGCAGTCGTTCGGGGCGGCTATCGCCCTCTATTTCCTGCTGGGGCACCGGACGACCTACCGAATAAGATTCGCCAGCCTCAAGCCCGATATGTCCATATTGAAGGATATTTACCGCGTCGGTGCTCCCTCGACCATACTGCAGGTGACGGAGAGCCTGTGTTTTGTCCTCTTTAACACAGTGGTGTCTTCTTTCGGCTCTATATCCATCGCCGCCGTGGGGCTGGCGATGCGCGTTGCCGACCTGGCTTTTATGCCCGTCTTCGGGCTGTCTGACGGGCTGTTGCCTATCGTCGGCTTTAATTTCGGCGCTGGTTACCTCAAGCGCCTGTGGAGAGCGGTTAAATTAGCCTCGGTGAGCATCACGTTAGTGCTCGGCGTGGGTGTCCTGTGTATTGAGATTTTTGCTCCCCAGATTGTGGCTATCTTCAGCGATGACCCGGGGTTGCTGGCGGTTACGGTGCCGGCCATGCGCATAATGCTGTCCACGCTGTTTTTGCTGGGGCCCGGCGTTCTGTTTATCACCACCTTCCAGGGCTTATCCAAGGGCACGATGGCCCTGATTCTATCGCTGGTGCGCCAGCTTATCTTCTTCGTTCCCCTGTTATACCTCTTGCGCTACCTGCTGGGGCTGAACGGGGTCTGGTTGTCGTTGCCGGTTTCGGACGTCCTCAGCTTTATAGTGGGCTTTTCCTTTATCTACCGGGAGTACCGGAAGCAGCGAAAGAGCGGAAAGTGGCTGGACGGTCCCCCGCCGCCGGGGTGAGGGGGTAAATTTCTAGCTGTTGGTGCCTCAGCTCCACCACTCCAGGGTTTTTCTTCCCACCCGAAACCCACCCTAAAGGGGGTATAACCCCTTTAAGTCTCCCTCCCCACCCCACCACCTTGTTTAGCGTAGGTATTTCTGTCCCACCCTGCCCACCCTAATGAGCTAGCGCCCCTTAACCCCGCGCTTTGGGGGTTTTAAAGGGGGCAAAGCCCCCTTTTTCCTTAAAAGGGTGGCGGGTGGGTATAGATAAAATCGGGGTGGGGTGGGACTTAAAACTTCCGCTTTAAACTCTCCACCCTTTCAATTTCCCGCCACTCCCAAAGTCTTTTTCCCTTTACCACAATTCTTTAAGCAAAATCTCTCTTTATTATCGCCGAACATATTGCCAAACATGATGATCTGTAGTAACATTCGGGTCAGCTAGACATGCCCCCGACGAGCCAAACCTTGCGAAAGGACGGCGAAATGGCCAAGGAGATTATTCTCTATGATCTGGCCGAGCACGTGACCGACGAACAGTACCTCGCTTTTGTTACCAATGAGAAAGGCCCCATACTGGAGAGCCTGCCCTACTGACACCGATGCTGAAAGACCCCCAAATCCTGTATGGTGAGGAAATATATTAGTCTCGAATTAATTAAATAGATAAAGGAGGTAAAATGTTAGACCAGTCCAGTCAATGGTACAAATTGCAGTACCCGGAGTGCTTTGTTAATGAAGAACTACGGATGATGCAGAAGACTCTTGCCGACTTTGTTGATAAGGAGATTATGCCGGTTCGGGACAAGATTGACGATGACGTAACCCATGAAAAGGTCATTACCCCCATCCTGAAGAAACTTCAGGTGGGCCTGGGTTACCAGAAGAATATGATACCTAAAGATTTCGGCGGTAACCAGATGCTTTCCATGGTCGGGGGCGCTCTGAGGCAGGAGCAGATGTCCCGTGCCGACTACGGCATAAGCCTCCACAGCGCCTGCACCGAATGGGGCTTGACCCCGGCCGCCCTTGCCTATTTGTCTCCCTCGCCGACAGGCAATGCCTGGGGAAAGGCAATCTTCGAAGAGTTTGCCCCCAGGTTCACCGGTGACAAGCTGGCGGTCGCCTGCATGAATTTCAGTGAAGAAGAATCCGCCTGTGATATTGAGAACCCGATGAACGAGGGCAGGACGGTAAAGGTGAAGGCGGAGCTTAAGGGCAACGAGTGGGTGGTGAACGGTAACAAGTTATGGGCCTCCAATGCAGGCATTGCCGACCTCAACTGCGTGGTCTGCAACATGGACCCCAAGCAGGGAGTAGACGGCTTTACCCTGGTCTATGTTCCCGAGCCCTGGCCGGGCGTCTCCCACGGCGAATTCGAGGTCAAGTGCGGGGCTAACGCCGACAGGAATACCCCCACCTATTTCGATAACGTCAAGGTACCCAAGGAGTGGGGGATACAGGGGCCTGAGGCCTGGTTCCTTTTCACCAATGCCGTGTCAGCTCCCATGTCCCTCAATGCCGCCAACGCTATTGGTCTCTTGCAGGGGGCTTTTGACGTCCTGGTTGAGTATACCGAGGGCAGGGTGGCGGGGGGTAAACCGGTCAGCCGACACCTGCACGCGGCGATGATACTGGGCGAGATGGCCTCGGTGATAACCGTGGGCCGAGCCGCCGTTCTGGAGACGGCCTACCAGTATGACCTGATGGATGTCTATGGTATGTGGAACACGGAGAGTATGATGGCTAAGGGGCATGCCGTGCACGCCTATCTCACCCGCACCGTGCCCGACATTGTTTCCAGGGGTCTGGAGCTGATGGGTTCCTTCGGCCTGGTCCGGGAAAACCATTACGAGAAGTATTACCGCGATGCGGTAGTGCTCAAGATAGTCCTCGGTGGCTCACACCTGGGTTACTTTGAGACCTGCAAGCAGTTCTACGACCTGGACTACTCCTCGTTCGGCCCGGGAAAGATTCAAAAGTAAGCTTAAAGCCCAAAGGGTGCAGGCAAGTTTCACCCCCAAAATCCTTAACAGGAGGTGCCGATATGAACCTGAAGGGAAAGGTAGCCCTGGTCACCGGTGGAGGCAGCGGTATAGGTACTGCCATCGCTGAGCGCTTTGTCGCCGATGGCGCCAAGGTCTGTATCACCGGCCGCCGCCAAGAGATGCTGGAAAAGGTGGCTGAATCACTACCCTCGGGGACAGTAGTCATATGTCCGGGAGATGTGGCCAAGGAGGCGGATGTAAAGCGCATGGTGGATACGACGGTGAAGTTCGGCGGCAAAATCAACGTGCTGGTGAACAACGCCGCTATAAACGAACCGGCGCCTATTGCCGAGCTTGACCCCGAGAAGTGGCGACAGGTTATCGGGGTGAACCTGACCGGTCCTTTCCTGCTCATGCAGGCGGCAATACCGCATATGATTAAGGAGGGCGGGGGGTCTATCATAAATATTGCCTCGCTCGGTGGCATGCGCTGCCTGCCCAGTATGCCGGCCTACTGTAGCTCAAAAGCCGGCCTGATTATGCTCACTCAGCAGGCGGCGCTGGAATACGGACGGGCTAAAATAAGGTGTAACGCCGTTTGCCCCGGTGGCGTCAAAACGGATATGACGGAGAAGGACTTCGGTCAGTTCGGGAAAATGCTCGGCATAGAACACGAGACCTTCATCAACCAGATAGCGCAGGAGATACCCCTGCGCCGCTTCGCCGCTTCACCCGAAATGGGCGGCCTTTGCAGCTACCTGGCCAGCGATGAATCATCGTTTATGACCGGGGCGGTTATCACCATCGACGGCGGGACTTCCGTGGTCGATGTGGTCGGAGCGTCGATAACGGCGGCGATGAGGCGGGGTGGTCTGGTGGATTAAGGTGCCAATCTGATTTCTTTTAATCCAGGGAATAAAAATTCTTAGAAAGGGGGGATGGGAGAGATGGCTAACTATTACAAGAACCTGGTGCAGAAACCGAAGTATGAGGTGGGCACGGTATATGGTGAAATCAAAGGTCGGCAGTATCCCACCATGACCTTTATGAGCAATGAGCTCGTGCCCGGAAGCAACGTGTATATCGAAATGGGCTGGG
>CAYQPY010000102.1:0-3984 GCA_964419705.1 uncultured Dehalococcoidales bacterium | reverse complement strand
ATTGCCGTAAACGACGCCCCGACCAAATACCTCTTCGACAACCGCTACGGCACCGGCCAGAGCACCATCGACGGCATTACCCGCGCCACCAATATCTTGTGGGCGGGCAAGAAGGTGGTCATCTGCGGCTACGGCTGGTGCGGGCACGGCGCCGCCCTAAGGGCACAGGGTCTGGGGGCGCAGGTAATCGTCACCGAGGTCGAGCCGGTGCGAGCGCTGGAGGCGGTCATGGACGGCTTTCGCGTCATGCCCATCGTCGAAGCCGCCCAGATAGGCGAGGTCTTCGTCACCATCACCGGTGATATCAACGTTATCGATAAAGCCTCGCTGGAGGCGATGAAGGACGGCGCCATCCTGGCCAACAGCGGGCATTTCGATGTCGAGATAAACCTCCCCGCCCTGAAAAGCCTCACCCGCACCAAGCGGCGGATTCGACCCTTCGTCGACGAGCACGCCCTCAAAGACGGCCGCCGCCTTTACCTGCTGGCGGAGGGGAGGGTGGTCAACCTAGCCGCCGCCGAAGGCCACCCCGCCACCGTTATGGATATGAGCTTCGCCAACCAGGCTCTCTGCCTAGAACATCTGGTCAAAAACCGGGGAAGCCTCAAAACGAAGGTCTATCCGGTGCCCGAAGAAATAGATAAACAGGTCGCCCAACTCAAACTAAAGTCCATGGGCGTTAATATCGACACCCTGACCCCGGAGCAAAAGCGATACCTGGCCAGCTGGGAACAGGGGACATAGCAAAGGAGAGAAAAATGCCAACCAGTTTTAGCAGTTCGCCCGTCTATATGCTCACCTCGGAGTCGGTTACCGAAGGCCACCCCGATAAGCTTTGCGACCAGATATCGGACGCTGTCCTCGACGCCATTCTGGTGCAGGACCCCTACGCCCGCGTCGCCTGCGAGGCGGCGGTAACCAACGGCCTGATAATCGTCCTCGGCGAGATTACCACCAATTGCTATGTCGAGATTCCCCGGATAGTGCGCCAGGTGGTCCGTGAAGTCGGCTATTCCCATCCCGAATACGGCTTCGACTATCAAGCCTGCGGGATAATGGTCTCCATCAAAGAGCAGTCCCGGGATATCGCCCTGGGAGTGGATAAATCGCAGGAAGCCAAGGCGGCTTCGGGCGACGACATGGATAAAATCGGCGCCGGCGACCAGGGAATGATGGTCGGCTTTGCCTGCAACGAAACGCCCGAGCTTATGCCCCTCCCCATCTCCCTGTCTCACCAGCTCTGCCAGCGCCTGGCTCAGGTAAGAAAAGACGGCAGCCTTCCCTACCTCCGCCCCGACGGCAAGTCGCAGGTGACGGTGGAGTACGCCAACGGCAGCCCCCAGCGCATCGACAGCGTGGTCATGGGCGCCCAGCACGACCCCGATATCAGCCAGGCTCGGATTACCCAGGATATCATCGACAAGGTAATCAAGAAGGTCATCCCCGCCGAACTGATAGACGACCAGACCAAATATTATGTCAACGCCACCGGGCGCTTCGTCATCGGCGGCCCCGTATCCGATACCGGCTTTACCGGCCGCAAGCTCCTCGTCGACACCTACGGCGGCATCGCCCGCCACGGCGGCGGCAGCTTCTCCGGCAAAGACCCGACCAAGGTCGACCGCTCGGCGGCTTATATGGCCCGCTACATCGCCAAGAATATCGTCGCTGCGGGCCTGGCGGAGAGGCTGGAAATCCAGATTGCCTACTCCATCGGCGTCGCCCACCCCCTCTCCGTCTCGGTGGAAACCTTCGGCACGGGCAAGATTGACAACGCGAGCCTGCTCAAGCTGATAAACAAGCACTTCGACCTCAGGTCCGAAGCCATCATCCGCGCCCTCGACCTGCGCCGCCCCATTTATCGACAGACCGCCTGCTACGGCCACTTCGGCCGCACCGACCTGGATTTACCCTGGGAAAAGACGGACAAGGCGGAGATATTAAAAAGGGAGGCGGGGAAGAAATAGTAAAGGGGAGGGGTGGAGAGAAGCCTATAGAGGTTACACCTCTATAGGGTGGGTATTGGGTGGGACGAAACACCTTCGCTAAACAAAGTGGGGAGGCAGCCACACATGAAAAAACTGCTCTTTTGCTGGAGCGGTGGCAAAGACAGCGCCATGGCGCTCCACGAAATCAAAAAGAATAACGAATATGAAGTAGTATCCCTGCTCACCACCATCACCGCAGACTATGACCGCATCAGCCTGCACGGCGTGCGCCGAATCCTGGTGGAACAGCAGGCGCAATCATTGGATATACCCCTCCATAAAGTCTTCATCCCCAAGACCTGCTCCAACGAAATATACGCCGCTAAAATGACCGAAGCCCTCACCAAATTCAAGCAGGAGGGCGTCGAGAATGTAGCCTTCGGCGATATCTTTCTGGAAGACGTCAGGAAATACCGGGAAGACAACCTGGCCCAGTTAAACATGAAGGGCGTTTTCCCCGTCTGGGGAAGAGACACCGCCGAACTCGTCCAATCTTTCCTGGCCCTGGGCTTCAAGTCTGTGGTCAGCTGCATTGACACCAAAGTCCTAGACGAGAAATTCCTGGGCAGGCAACTGGATAAAGACTTTATCGCCGAGCTTCCCCCCGGTATAGACCCCAGCGGCGAGAACGGAGAGTTCCACAGCTTTGTCTACGACGGCCCCATATTCAAAGAGAGGATAGACTACAAGCGGGGGGAACTAGTATTGAGAGACTCTTTTCACTTTTGCGACTTAATCCCCTAAAACTCGGCTCCTATTTTGGAGGCATTGACTTAACTCGCTTTATAGCGTAACATTTTGCCAAATAGCTATACCTAACCCCAAAAAAGGAGGCAGTAATATGTGGAAATCTAAAGGTATCAAACTGCTGTTGGTGAGCCTGGTTATCCTCACCATGCTCCTGGCGGGTGGCTGTTTCAACAAGCCGCCGGAGGTTACCAGCGTCACCCCCAGCGCCACGGAGGTAGCGCGCGGGGAGAGTTGCACCGTAAACTGCGTTGCCGCCGACCCCGATACCGATGATGCCCTCACCTACGCCTGGACAGCCACCGGTGGGGCTATCTCGGGAACGGGCAGCACCATCACCTGGACGGCGCCGACAACGGAGGGAAGCTATACTGTAACCGTAACCGTTAGTGACGGTGAGGAAACCGTCAGCGATAGCTGCACTATCATGGTAGTCAACTCGCCGCCGGTTATCGCCAGCCTCACATCGAGCACCACCGACCTGCCCCCTGAAGGCACTTGCACCATAGGCTGTGTCGCCAGCGATGCCGATGGCGATACCCTCACCTACGCATGGACAGCCACCGGTGGGACAATCACCGGAACGGGCGACTCGGTTAGCTGGACAGCTCCAGCCACCGAGGGAACCTATACCATCAGCGTAGAGGTGAGCGACGGTCACGGCGGAACCGCCAGCGATAGCGTTGATATCACCGTTGAAATGAAATATGGCTTTATCGACATCCAGTCCGACCCCGCCGGAGCCGCCGTCTTCCTCAACGGGGTGGACACGGGGAACATAACCCCCTACGTCATCACCAATTTAGAACCCGGCACCTATACCGTAGAGCTGGAACTATATCACTTCAAATATCGCGAGCAGACGGTAACCGTCAACCCAAACGATACCACCTATCTCAACTGGTCGCTCGACTATGCCCCCGATATAACGTTAACCTTACAGCCTGACGGCGTCGCCGGTAAAGATTCCTATGTATACGACCCTACACCGGATGCTAATTATGAAAATACAGCTGAACTATTTGCCGGTGCTCGGGCAATGGGCATCTGCCGGTCGTACCTGCAATTCAGCCTAGGTTCACTTCCCGAAAATGCCGTAATAACCGTCGCCAAGTTGGGAGTATATTACTCCTATAATGCTCCCGGAAATGCAGTAGACATCGGACTTTACCGGGTACGGGAAGCCTGGAGTGAAAGCGGTATAACCTGGAATGACCTGCCGATATTCGTCACAACGTCAGAAGATACC
>CAYQPY010000101.1:0-4013 GCA_964419705.1 uncultured Dehalococcoidales bacterium | reverse complement strand
CATGTCGGGAAGGGTAACTAGTACATAAGTATAATGAAAAGGCCCTGTCTTGTGCTTAATCCCTCTGATTGTTAAGCTAACGGCGACTATCCTAGCCTGTGTGCTATACTGAATAAACATCGTTTCAAGGGGTGAAAGCGTGGCGGATAGAGCCGATGTAACCATTATCGGGGCGGGGGTAATCGGACTGGCCATTGCCGCCGGGGTGGCGAAGGCAAACCGCCAGGTCTACGTGCTGGAGAAGAACCAGGGCTTCGGGCTGGAAACGAGCAGCCGTCAAAGCGGGGTGATTCACGCTGGCATCTATTATCCGCAGGGCTCGCTCAAAGCGAAGCTGTGCGTCGCGGGAAACCGTAGCCTCTACGAGCTCTGCCAGCGCTATGACATCGGCTACAAGAGGTTGGGGAAGCTGATTGTCGCCACCAACGACGAGGAAAGCGGGGAGCTGGAGGCGTGGCTGGAGAGGGGTAGGAGCAACGGCGCCGAAGGCTTGAAGCTGTTGTCCCAGCGGGAGCTGGAAGCATTGGAGCCTAATGTGGCGGGGGTGGCCGCTATTCTATCGCCGTCAAGCGGCATTATCGACTCGCACGCCTTGATGCAGTACTTTATCGCCAAAGCCGGGGAGGGGGGAGCCCAGATTGCCTACCGGACCAAGGTTGTCGGCATTGAGAAGGCAGCCGAGGGCTACGAGGTCGCTGTGGAAGACAGTGGGGGGAGGTCTTCTTTTATCACCAGGGTCCTGATAAACTCTGCCGGTCTTTACAGCGATAAGATAGCCGGGCTGGCGGGGATAGATACAGACGGGGCGGGCTACCGGCTGCACTTTTGTAAAGGGGACTATTTCAGCCTCAAGCGCCGCCGGAGTATGCGGGTCAACCGGCTAATATACCCGGTGCCGCCGTCAGATATCGTCGGCGTGGGTATACATATCACCTTCGACCTGGAGGGTCGTGTACGCTTGGGGCCGGATATCGAGTATGTAGATAGCCTGGATTATACTATTGACCGTCGTCAACAGAAGCTATTTTACGAATCGGTGAAGAAGTTATTGCCCGCTATAGAATATGACGACCTTGAGCCGGAGATGGCCGGCATCAGACCCAAGCTGCAAGAGCCCGGCGGCGAAATCAGGGACTTCGTTATCAAAGATGAGGCCGACAGGGGGCTACCCGCTTTTATCAACCTCATCGGCATCGAGTCACCGGGACTTACCGCGGCGCCGGCTATCGCCGACTATGTGGGTGGCTTAATCGCAGAGCGTCTTTAGGCTAACCCGCTTAGGATTTTCTCCCCGACCATCCCCAGAAGAAAGCCGAGGGCGGCACCCGTCGCCGGAGTCCAGTGGTTCCTCAGTTTGACCATCGGCGCTATGTCCTGAAAGACGATGTAGAGGATGGCGCCCGCCGAGAATACCATCAGGCAGGCGACCAGCTCCTGGTGGCCGGACAGGAACGAGTAGCCGGCGACGGCGGCAACCACGCCTACCAAGCTGAAGGGGACGAGAATCGCCAGCGCCTTGTTGGGCGAAAAGCCGCTGCGCCGCATGTCGCCGAAGGAGTTGTAGGCTTCGGGCAGGTTTTGCATCCCGATAAACAGAGCCAGCAGCAGGCCGGTCTTGCGGTCGGTAGAGAAGATTGCCCCCAGCGCGATGGCTTCGGGGATGTAGTCCATCATCATCGCCATGAGCTGGCCGGCTCTATCGCCGCGGCGGGCGATGAATCTGTCTAAGAACAGGAAGCTGACCACGCCGAGCAGAAAGACGGGAATAAGAACCTGTAAAGAGAGCAGTTCCATGCCCCTTGGGGCGAGGACGAAGGCGACCGCCGCCACCAGCACACCGCCGCCGAAGGCAATAACGCCGTGCGAGATTTCCCGGCCCAGAGGGCTATCGGGCACCAGTTTCAGCCGGGCCAGAAAGCCGCCGAGGATGACGGCCACTCCGGAGGCAAGCGAATACAAAATCACCTGTGCGATGTCTGACATGGGTATTAGTATAGCATAGAGGGGGAGCCCCTACCTTGACGCCTTAGCCTGTCTCCCCTTAGAATGAGGGCATGTTCGAAGCATTAACCGACAAGCTGAGTGCCGTCTTTCGCCGCTTAAGCAGCCGGGGCAAGCTTAACGAGAAGGATATCGACGAAGCCCTGCGCCAGGTGCGATTGGCTCTCCTGGAAGCGGACGTCAATTTCAAGGTAGTTAAGGACTTTATCGAGCGCGTACGTGAGCGCTCCATCGGCGCTGATGTATTGGAGAGCCTGACCCCCGCCCAGCAGGTCGTCAAAATCGTCAACGAGGAGCTGACCAAGACGCTGGGGGAGGGGGAAAGCCGGTTGGAGGTTTCATCCCGTCCCCCTTCCGTAGTCATGCTGGCGGGACTGCAGGGTTCGGGCAAGACCACCACCGCCGCCAAGCTGGCTTTGCACCTAAAGCACGCGGGACAAAAGCCGCTCCTGGTTGCCGCCGACACCCGTCGGCCGGCGGGCATTGAGCAGCTGGCTATGCTGGGCGAGCAGTTCGACATCCCCGTCTACAAGGAGAAGCCGAGCTCTAAGAGTAAGGATATTTGCGCCCACGGACTGAAGAAGGCGAAGGAGCTGGGCGTTAGCTGGGTTATCGTCGACACGGCGGGGCGGATGCACATCGACGAGCCGCTGATGGCGGAGCTGGTGCAGGTCAAGAAGGAGCTGAAGCCCGACGAGGCGCTACTGGTGGTAGACGCTATGACTGGGCAGGACGCGGTGCAGATTGCCGAGCAGTTTAACGCTAAACTGGGTCTGACCGGTCTCATCCTGACCAAGATGGACGGGGACGCGCGGGGCGGGGCGGCGCTTTCCATCCGCTGGGTGAGCGGGGTGCCCATTAAGTTTATCGGGGTGGGGGAAAAGCCCGACGCCTTCGAGCCTTTTTACCCCGACCGTCTGGCATCGCGCATACTGGGCATGGGCGACATGCTCACCTTCATCGAGAAGGCGGAGAAGAGCTTCGACCAGAAAAAGGCTAAGGAGCTGGAGAAGAAGGTAAAGAGCGCCAGTTTTAACCTGGAGGACTTTCTCACCCAGCTCGCCGAATTACGGAAGATGGGACCGGTATCCAATCTGCTGGAGATGCTGCCGGGAGCGTCAAAGCTGGCACGGCAGTTACCCGCGGGCACGGAGGAGCAGCAGCTTAAGAAAATCGAGGCGATGATATTTTCCATGACGCCTGAGGAGAGGCATAACCCCAACATTATTGACGGCAGCCGGCGGCGGCGCATCGCGCGGGGGAGTGGGGTCAAGCCGCAGGACATAAACCAGCTGCTTAATCAGTTTCGGCAGATGCAGAAGCTGATGAAGATGGGTATCGGCGGTAAGCTGAAGATGTCCAAGAATATGGGGCAGATGTTCGGCTAGGCGGAGGTTTTTCGTCCCACCCAATAGGAGTTAGCCTCCTCTTATACCTCTTATTTGGGGAATTGTGCCCCACCCACAGGTTGTTTTACCCACACCAGCCCACCCACAAAGGTCTTTCAAAGGGGGCTTCGCCCCCCTTAATAACCCCCCAAAACATATGGAGCTAACGCTCATCATAGATTCTCAACCTTCTGGGGTGTTTAAGAGGGGCGCTAGCCCCTCTTTACATTAAAGGGCGGCGGGTGGGAAAAGATATAAAACGGGGGTGGGGCTATTCCAGGTAATCCTTTAAGCGGCGGCTGCGGCTGGGGTGGCGCAGTTTGCGCAGGGCTTTGGCTTCAATCTGTCTTATGCGCTCCCGGGTGACGTTAAACTCCTTGCCCACTTCCTCTAAGGTGCGGCTGCGCCCGTCTTCCAGCCCGAAGCGTAGCTGGAGCACCCTCTGCTCGCGGGGGCTGAGGCTGGAAAGCACCGAGTCTATCTGCTCCTTGAGCAGTTGCTTGGAGGCGGCGTCGGCGGGGGGCAGGGCGTTGCGGTCTTCGATGAAGTCGCCCAGGTGGCTGTCTTCTTCCTCGCCCATAGGCGATTCCAGCGATATGGGCAGTTGCGAGACCTTGACGATTT
>CAYQPY010000100.1:0-4028 GCA_964419705.1 uncultured Dehalococcoidales bacterium | reverse complement strand
CCCCCAAATAAGGAGTTAATAGAGGTCTAACCTCTATTGGGTGGGCAGGGTGGGTAGTAATAACCTGCGCTAACCAGGGGGTAGTGTTGGGTGTAGTCCCCCCTGTCATTGCGAGGAAATCCTTCGGCTGAAGGACGGCGAAGTAATCTCCAGCTACCTTTGCCCATAAACCCTTTGTGTGCTATGATTTCCTTATATAAGGAGGGGGAAAATGTCAGAAACATTAAAGAAACTACTATTACTATCCCTGGCGCTGGTCCTGTCGTTCAGTCTGGTCGCCTTCGTCGGTTGTAAAGAACAGCTGCCCCAGGAGGAAGTAGACCAGATAATCGCTGGCGCCTTGGCCGCCAGCTACGATACCGTCAGCTTCGACATGGATATGCCCATGACGGTGGATATACAAGGCGGCTCCGAAGAGGGCACAATGGTTGTCGCCATGGGCGCCAGCGGTTCCATGAACGTCCCCGACCAGGAAATGCGGATGAACATGAATATGGCGGTGGAGATGTCGGGCGAAGCGGACCAGGAAATAGACGCCCAGGTCTATGTCCTCGATGGCTGGATGTACACCGGTGCGGACATCCCCGGTTATGGCGAGCAGTGGCAGAAGATGGCATTAACCGAGGAGATGTGGCAGCAGCAGGATATGACCGCCCAGCAGGTAGAGCTGCTGGCGACGGCTATTGAGGTCGATTACAAGGGCACCGAGACGGTAAGCGGCGTCGAGTGCTACGTCTTCGAAATAGAGCCGGATATGGACTCGCTTTCCGACTTGCTGTCTCAGGATGCGTCGAACCTGAACCTGATGGACTTTAGCGGCTTCGACCTGGGTGAGCTCTATCAGGAGCTTTCGGTCAAGGAATGGCTGGCCAAGGACAGCTACTGGGTAATGAGGGTGGAGGTAGAGATGGTCATGGAGATGGGTCCCGACGACGTCGGTGCCACCAGCGATGACTTCGACCAGATGACCATGGATGTCGACATGATTATGAACTTCTACGACTACAACCAGCCCGTCTCCATCGAACTGCCGCCAGAGGCGCTGGACGCCGAGGAGATGTCCCAGACGACGGCACCGGCCCCCGAATAGGTGCTCTCCTCGTACTAAAGCGATACCGATAGCCGCTAAACTAGGGAGTAACGTTGAACCGGACGCGTGGCTTTGTCAACCAGAACCGCTTCAGGTCGAGCAAGGCGGTGAAAAAGCTGGGCAGGGTCAGGCCCCCCAGTCGTAAGAAGGAGAAGCTACCTTGAGCGACAAGCTGCGCTGGCCCACCTTCTGGGCGCTGGTCGGGGTCTTCGTTATCATCATCTGCCTCTTCGTCATCCCCGCCTTCGGCGAGCTGCTTTCTGGCTCCCTCGTGTTTCTGACGCCCTTCGCCCTCTTCTTCCTGCTCGGCGCCGCCCTGATAATCTTTAGCGTACGGGGTAGCGCCAGCGGTGGGCTCAAGAGGTTCTTTATCCTCACCGGGGCTTCGGCGGTGGGGGTGCTGGTCAGTATCCTGCTGCATAACCTGGTCTACGGTCTCTTCGAATACTTCGCCGGCGCCGACTTCTGGAACGGCGGCGACGAGTTTTTTTTCTTCATCATGGCGCTCATCGTCTGCCCGCTGGGCTTTTTAGTCGGGGTGGTGGGCACCATTATTATCGGCGCCCGGCGCCGCAAGACCGCCCCTTAACCCCCCACCTTGACACCTGGAGGGGGCGATGCTACACTTTTGGCTGCCTTAGCGGTGATAAACTATGAAAAAAATCGGTATTCTCTACCACCCCATGAACGACGCCGCCCGCGGTATGGCCGAGGAGGTCAAGACCTTCCTGGCCAGCCGGGGCATAGCGGTCTGGCTCTGCTCGGCCTGGGAAGGCGAAGAAGCCAAGCACCAGGTTGACGGCAGCGACCTGCTGCTCAGCATCGGCGGCGACGGCACCATCCTCAGGGCGGCGCAGATAACCGCCGGCGCTAAAACGCCCGTACCCATCACCGGCATCAATATGGGCAAGCTGGGCTTTATGACCGAGCTTGGCGCTAAGGAAGCTAAAGAGAAGCTGCCCGCCCTGCTTGAGGGCAAGGGCTGGCTCGACGAAAGAGCTATGCTCGAAGCCACCATTGACGGCGGCACCAGCTATTACGCCCTGAACGACGTGGTGGTGGCGCGGGGGGCGGTGGCGCGAGTCGTCTATATCGAAGCCAGCATCGACGGCGAAAAGCTGACCACCTACAAGGCCGACGGCGTGGTGGTGGCTACCGCCACCGGCAGCACCGGTTATTCGCTTTCGGCAGGCGGCCCCATCCTCCACCCCCGGGCCAAGGAATACCTGCTCTCGCCCATACTGCCTCACCTCAGCCTGGGCTACAGCCTGGTACTGCCGGAAAAGGCGGTGGTCAAGCTGCGTATAGCCACCGTCCACGAGGCTACCTTAAGCATCGACGGCCACATCAATCCACCCCTGGCCAACGGCTCCGTCATCACCGTCAGGCATAGCTCTACTAAAGCCCGTTTCTTAAGGATTCACCCCGAAAACGCTTTTTATAGCTCCCTGGAGCAAAAACTGAAAGGAAAACACTGAAATTGAAGATAGAAAAAGCCAAAATAAGCGACGTTCCCCTGATGCATAAGCTCATCAACCACTTCGCCGAAAAGGACGAGATGCTGCCCCGCTCTTTGAGCGAGCTCTACGAAAACATGAGGGACTGCTTCGTGGTCAAGGACGGCGACAAGCTGCTCGGCTGCGTGGTGCTGCACGTCTTCTGGTCCGACCTGGCCGAGATAAGGTCGCTGGCGGTGGCCGAGGACAGCCGCGATAAGGGTCTCGGCGCCGAGCTGGTCAGGGCCTGCATGCAGGAAGCCGAAGCGCTGGGCATCGCCACCGTCTTTTGCCTGACCTACCACCCCGACCTCTTCTTTAAGAATTTCGAATTCAAGCAGGTGGACAAGATGGAGCTGCCGCGCAAGGTCTGGTCGGAGTGCTACCGCTGCCCCAAGTTCCCCGACTGCGACGAGATCGCCCTCATCTGTAACCTGGAGGTCTAAAGCTTTGTCTGAAGAGACGCTATCCAGCCGTAAGGTCTTCGAGGGGCGGGCGGTAAAGCTGCGGGTCGATACCGTTAAACTCCCCGGTGGCAGAGAGACGACGCGCGAGATTGTCGAGCACGAAAACTGCGTGGCTATCGTCGCCCTCGACGATGCCGATAACATCCTGCTGGTGAAGCAGTTCCGCAAGCCCGTGGAAAAAGACTTATTGGAGATACCCGCGGGGGGCATCGACCCCGGTGAAAGCCCCGAGGACGCCGTCCGCCGCGAGATGCGCGAGGAGACCGGCTTTCTTCCCCGGAAAGTGGACAAACTAGGCGGCTTTTACTCTTCCCCCGGATTCTGCACCGAATACCTCCACCTCTACCTGGCCACTGATTTGGTGGACAGTCCCCTTCAGGCGGAGGACAGCGAGAGCATTAGTCTGGTGCGGGTGCCGCTGGCGCAGATTACGGGCCTGATTGCCTCGGGCGCTATCTGCGACGCCAAGAGCATCGCCGGGCTGCTCGCCTTTTTGGAATACCAGAAGTCAGCCGACCTGGTCTGAGAGCTGGCGCCCCCCCACCAGGTGCAGGTGCAAATGGGGCACCAGTTGCCCCCCCTCTTTACCGCAGTTTATCACCACCCGGTAGCCCTTCTCGGCAATCCCCTCGTCTTGAGCTAGCTTATTGGCGATGGCGACCATGCGTCCCACCAGCGCTGAGTCGCCCTCAGAGAGGTGAGAGAGGCTGGCGATGTGCTTTCTGGGGATAATGACTATGTGCACGGGCGCCTGCGGGTTGATGTCGCGGAAGGCGATTATTTCTTCGTCCTGATAGACGGTGTCGCTGGGGATTTTACCCTCTGCAATCTGGCAGAAAATACAGTCCATTTTTTCTTCTCCTCCCCCCAAGGTTTTTCTTCCCACCCTGAGCCCACCCTACAGAGGTGTAACCTCTATAAACTTCTCTCCCCACCCCTTAATTTCCACTGTCATTGCGAGCCGAAGGCGAAGCA